>NZ_JACETT010000037.1:0-1081 GCF_013912365.1 Thermoactinomyces intermedius | reverse complement strand
GACCGATCCGGATCGGTCCCGAACCGAGGACCACAATGCTTTTTGCTTTGCTTACCGCCACTTCGTCTTCGGATTCATAAGATGAATAATAGTACGGGGTATTTGCGGCAAATTCCGCGGCACAGGTGTCCACCATTTTATAAACCGGGACAATGTGGTGCTGTTTCCGCAACGTGCGAACCTCTTTTTCCGTCCGGTTTGTGAGGCGGCCGATCGCCCGGTCCGTCATCCCGAATTGCTTGGCCTTTCTGAGCAACTCCGGGGCAAGGGAACTGGATGCTTGCAATTCTTTTTCCAGTTGGATGATGCGCCCGATTTTATACAGGAAAAAACGGTCGATTTGGGTGAGTTGATGCGCTTCTTCCAGGCTGTATCCGCGCCGGAACCATTCCGCCAGCAAAAACAGCCGCTCATCATCCGGTTTTTGCAGCCGTTTTTTCAACTTGTCACCGGGAATTTCCCCGGTTCCCGGCAGGTTCAAATCATCCTGCCCGATTTCCAGCGAACGCACTGCTTTTAAAAGCGATTCTTCCAATGTCCGCCCGATGGCCATCACTTCTCCCGTCGCTTTCATCTGGGTTCCAAGTTCCCGGTTTGCCGAGACGAATTTATCAAACGGCCAGCGGGGAATTTTGCAGACCACATAATCAATGGCCGGTTCAAAACAAGCACTGGTTTGCCCGGTCACCGGATTTTTTAATTCGTCCAGCGTGTACCCCAGCGCAATTTTGGCGGCCACCCGGGCAATCGGATATCCCGTCGCTTTGGAAGCCAGCGCACTGGAACGGCTCACCCGCGGATTCACTTCAATGACATAGTATTGGAAGCTGTGCGGATCGAGTGCAAACTGGATATTGCATCCGCCACGAATGTCCAAGGCCCGGATGATTTTCAGCGCCGCTTTCCGGAGCATCTGGTGTTCCCGGTCCGTCAAGGTTTGACTCGGGGCAAACACGATGCTGTCGCCGGTGTGCACGCCCACCGGATCAAAGTTTTCCATGTTGCACACCACGATGGCGTTATCCGCGGCATCGCGCATCACTTCATATTCGATTTCTTTGAATCCGGCGATGCTCTTTTC
>NZ_JACETT010000036.1:0-1675 GCF_013912365.1 Thermoactinomyces intermedius | reverse complement strand
CGGTGGCTCCGCCGTAGACAACATTGGGATGCTCCTCATCTTTCAATTGCCGCAACACCTCAAGGACCAAAGCACAACCCGCTCGATTATCCAGCGCTTTTCCTCCCCAAATCTTTCCGTCTTGCATGGTGAAAAAATCGGATACCGGAACCACGCTGTCTCCCGGACGAATCCCCATTTCTTCCACTTCCGCCCGGCTTTTCGCACCGATATCAATGAACATATCCTTGATGTCCATGACTTTTTTCCGTTCTTCCACTTTTAAGGCGTGAGGCGGTTTGGAGCCGATCACTCCCAAGTATTCGCCTTTGCGGGATTGGACCACCACCCGGTGGGATAACATATTGTGCGCCCACCAACCGCCCAATGGTTGAAACTTTAAAAAGCCTTTCTCGGTAATGTATGTAACCATGAAACCGATTTCATCAAGATGCCCAGCAAGCAAGATTTTGGGCCCGTCGGGATCTCCCGTTTTTTTTCCGGCCAATCCCCCGAGACGATCAGTCAGGATCTCCTCCGACAACGGTTCCAAATGTTTTTGGAACACTTGCCTGACTCCTCGTTCATTTCCTGGAACCCCTTTGGCATTGACCAGTTCCTCCATCAAATTTTGCAAAGCATCCATAATTCTGTCCCCCTGCCTTTACAGCTTCTGTAATGAATCGATAAAAATGACTTATTTTTTCATTATCACATAAAATTTATAATATATGCAATAACGAAGCGATTCGCTCCGGACGCCTGCAAACGGATTTGTCCATCAACTTCCGGATGGTTCTCCATCCCGCTCGTGTTTTCAGGCTTTAAAAACTGCAAATAAAAAAAATCCGGCTCATCGGAAGGATGAAACCGGATGGATCCAACCAAAAGGCAAAGTTTCAGAAATTCAACCGTTTGAGTAATGCTTCTTTTTCTTTTTCGAACCCTGGTTTTCCGAGCAAGGCAAACATGTTCTTTTTGTAAGCTTCCACCCCGGGTTGGTCAAACGGATTGACTCCTGACAAATATCCGCTGATTCCACAAGCTTTTTCAAAGAAATACACCAGTTGCCCGAAGGCATACGGACTGTGCTCGCTCACGGAGACCACCAGGTTGGGCACTTGGCCGTCCGAATGGGCCAGCATGGTTCCTTCAAAAGCTTTGCGATTGACAAAATCCAGTTCTTTTCCCGCCAGGTAGTTGAGCCCGTCCAAGTCACCGGCATCTTCCGGAAGGGTGACGGATTTGCGGGATTTTTCCACAAACACCACGGTTTCGAAAATGTTGCGCAAACCTTCCTGAATGTATTGTCCCATGGAATGAAGATCAGTGGTGAAATTGACCGATGCCGGGAAAATCCCTTTTTGGTCTTTTCCTTCACTCTCCCCGTAGAGCTGTTTCCACCACTCACTGAAATATTGCAAGGACGGATCATAGTTGACAAGAATCTCCGTGGTTTTTCCTTTGCGGTACAACGCATTTCGCACCAAAGCATATTGGTAGCTCTCGTTTTCCGCCAACTCCGGATTCCCGTACCGCTTCATCCCGGCCCGGGCTCCCGCCATCATTTCATCAATATCGATTCCGGCCGTGGCAATCGGCAAAAGGCCGACAGCGGTCAACACCGAGTAACGTCCGCCCACATCGTCGGGAATGACAAACGTTTCATATCCTTCTTCATCGGCCAGTTTTTTCA
>NZ_JACETT010000035.1:0-163749 GCF_013912365.1 Thermoactinomyces intermedius | reverse complement strand
AAAATATATAATATTAACAATATAAATGAAAAGGCTCTTCCTGATCTTGGACGTGAAAAGGAGGAAGAAGAAGATTATGCCGACGATCCCGGAAGTGTTTCAGCGCGTAAATCGTGAAAAGTTTATACGCAAGGAGGACGGGAGCCTGATCCCGCAGATTTCATCTGATGGCGCGATCCGTGGCAGTCTTGAATTATTGGATGTCCAAAAAGGACAGCGGGTGCTGGAGATCGGTACGGGTTCCGCGTACAGCACGGCATTGATCGCCTTACTTGCCGGGCCCGACGGCAAGGTTGTCTCTTTGGATATTGAGCCGAAACTCACCCGACGTGCACGCCGGATGTTTGAAGACCAAAATTTGCATCAGGTGCAATTTGAAACCCGGGACGGGCGCAAAGGTTGGGAAGCGGGTTCCCCATATGACCGGATTGTGACTTGGACAACCCCGGATCTTCTTCCTGAAGCGTGGAAACATCAATTGAAAGAAGGCGGTTGGGTGGTAACGCCATTTAAAGTGCTTCCAATTGCGGACACCAATGTTGTGGTTCGACTGATCAAAAGAAACGGGAAACTGAAAGGGGAAAATGTCATTCCGGGTTCGTACATTGCCATGACGGAAAGAACACCGGAAGAGTTTTTCGGACCTTGGATTCATGCCCATTGGTCGGGAGAAGGAGAGAATCCGTGGTGGGTCAGTTCCTCTTGGATGGAAAGACCGGTTGATTCTGACTGGGTCTGTCACTTCCTCTATCTCAATCCAACAACTCCTCCTTTTCCGGAAGTTGGCGACGAGCTTCGGGCATTCTTGCTGGCAGTAAATCCCGATGGTCTGACAACGGCAGAGCGATCGGATGGAAGCTATATCGGATACAGCAGTCCGGAAGGATTTGCATTGCTTTCCCTCCGGGATTCTCAATGGATCACAACGGACGAAAGGCATGCACATGTTCTAATCCGTTGGAGGGAATCGTGGATCCGGAAAAAACGTCCATCCTACAGCCGGATCAAAGCCCGGGTGGTTGGAAAACGAGTCCGGGTTGAACTGAAAAAGGAACCGGAGCCAAAGGAAATTTAGGCTATTCAATTTTACCGTTCTTGTGCTTCTGAACGTGTAAACCAAACATTAAAATACTGTTTTTTCCATGGAGTCATAAAGCCTTATGAACTAACAAAAATAATTGATGTCATAACCATTTCAGATGCAAAAAGTGTGGTTATACCTGCCATGCTGATCTGAATGGAGCAATCAATATAGCTAAAGCCCTTTCTGGGTTAGTAGCCTAGCGTACTGGTAACAGGTACGCCGCCCATGTGGGTACACTCTAACCACATGGGACGGGGTGATGACACACCCCTGAACTTGGGCGTTGTCCAAAACGGAAACGGACTACGGATGCTAACGACCCAAGAATCCCACGGCTTCAGCCGTGTGGAGTGTCAATATGGGAGAATCATTTGTTGGACTTGGACGAAAACGGTATATTGATATAGAAAAAACCCTTGGATGGGCTGGTTGTTTGGGGAAAGGGCATTGATTTGAGAAAATGGAAGATTTGCGGAATCGGGGTTTGGTCATACAATCCGCTTCCGGACATTAAACGGTTGGCGGATTTTTGTTTGGCGGGGAAAGGAATGCGGCGGGGAGGGCTTTTTGTCCGTTTCTGTGGTATTCTGTTTAGGATAGATAAGAGGAAATGGAAAACAGGATATGATTCAGAAGAGGTTGATGAAGATGAAAGTGGTTTTGGCGACGTTGAATGCAAAGTACATTCATACTTCTTTGGCGTTGCGGTATTTAAAAGCATACAGCAGCCGGGAATTTGATGTGGAGATTGCGGAGTACACGATCAAGGATCCGGCGATGAATGTGGTTTCGGATCTGTATCAACGCCGGCCCGATGTGATCGGTTTTTCTTGTTACATATGGAATATTGAAGAGACCATTCCGATTTTGGATATGATAAAAAAAATCATGCCTCAGACAAAGATTGTGCTGGGCGGGCCGGAAGTGTCGTATGACACCCGTGAATGGATGGAACGGTTGCCGCAAGTGGATTTCATTGTGATGGGGGAAGGGGAAGCGACGTTTCATCACTTGCTGAAGGAGATCAGCACAGAAGAGCGGTATGATCAGGTGTTGGGAGTGGCTTACCGCCAGGGGGAAGAAGTGATCCTCAATCCACCGCGGCCCAAGTTGCACTTGAATGAGATTCCGACTCCGCACCGCTTTCCGGAAGATTTGCCCGACTTGTCCAAGCGGGTGATTTATTTCGAGACGAGCCGGGGATGTCCGTTTAATTGCCAGTTTTGCTTGTCCAGCATTGAAGTGGGGGTCCGGTATTTTGATATCGAACGGACGAAGGCGGACCTCATGTACTTGATTGAAAACGGGGCAAAGCTGATCAAATTTGTGGACCGGACGTTTAATATCAAGCGGGATTATGCGCTGGAGATTTTCCGGTTTCTCATTGACCATCACCAAGGGTGTGTGTTCCAGTTCGAGATCACGGCAGATATCATGCGGCCGGAAGTGTTGCAATTTTTGACGGAAAATGCGCCTCCGGGGATTTTCCGCTTTGAAATCGGGGTTCAATCGACGAACGACCCGACCAACTTGGCGGTGAAACGGAGACAAAACTTCTCCAAACTGTCGCGCACGGTGAACATGATCAAAGAAAGCGGCAAGATTGCCCAGCACCTGGATTTGATCGCCGGATTGCCCCATGAAGATTATGACACGTTTAAAAAGACATTTAATGATGTATTTGCCCTGCGGCCGGAAGAATTGCAACTGGGCTTTTTGAAAATGTTGAGGGGAACGGGACTTCGCATCCAGGCTGATCAGTATGAGTATGTTTACATGGAGCGGGCACCTTATGAGATCTTGGGCAATAAGGACCTTTCCTTTGCCGACATTGTCCGCATCAAGCGCGTGGAGGATGTGTTGGAAAAGTATTGGAATGCGCATCGCATGGACCACACCTTGAACTATTTGATTGAGCACGAGTTTCCTTCTGCCTTTGACTTTTTCCAGGAGTTTGGCGACTACTGGGAGGAGCAGGGATGGCAACGAATCGGGCATCAGTTGGAAGATCTCTTTTTGCGTCTGGTTTCCTTTCTGAAAAGCAGGGGCACTTCACAGCCGGATGTGATTTTGGGGTTGATGAAGTATGACTATTATCTCAATCATCGTCACCGTCCGCGCAAAGTATGGTGGGACTGGACACTGAGCAAGGAGGAACAAGCCGCTTATTTGAAAATGGCGTTGAAATCGCCGGAGAAAGTCTCGGGAGATTTCGGGGAGCAACCGGTGAGCGAAAGGCAGTTGTTCAAGCATGCGGTGATCGAGTCGGTGCCGTTTGATTTGGAAAGATACCGTAAGACCGGCGAAATCCTCTTGAAAAAACAATTGATGATCGCTTATTATGAACCGGGAAAACCGGTGAAGATTTATACCATGGATCCGGACAATGACTAAGCCCTTTCTCCTCTTTGGAGAAAAGGGTTTGTTTTTATCAGGAAAATTGAAGAATAGGATATCTTCCGGAGAAAGATGATGTTATACTAGATGGCTGTGAATATCAGAAAACAGAAAGTGAAAGTGATGCGAAATGGTTTTGCGAATGGTGATTATTGTCCTTTCTTCCATCTTGATTGCCTTTGCATGGAATGTGTTTTTGTTGCCGCATAAGATTTTAAGCAGCGGCGTTTCCGGGATCGCCATGATTATCAGTTTGTTGACGCCGATCAACACCGGGGTCATCAACTTTGCGTTGAATCTTCCTTTGCTTCTGCTCGGATACATGAAGCTGGGGAAAAAGTTCATCATCAATACGATTCTTTCGGTTGTCGTCACCTCGGTGGCCTTGTGGTTGATTCCCGTTGAACCAATTTCCAGCGACCCGATCATGTCCTCGCTGTTCGGGGGCGTGCTCGCCGGCATCGGTACCGGATTTATCTTTCGTTCATCCGGTTCCACCGGGGGATTGGATATCATTGTCTTTTTGCTGACCCGAAAAAAAGAGTTTTCCCTGGGGACGCTCACCTTTACCCTGAATGCGGTGATCGTGTTTGTTTCAGGGTTTTTGTTTGACTGGGACACGGCCCTTTACACCATGTTGTCCATTTTTGCCACCGGCAAAGTGATTGACATGATTCATACCAAACATTTGAAAGTCACTTTGATGATCATCACCAGCAAAGGGGAGGAAATCCGGAAAAGCCTGATTTCCCGGCTGGTGCGGGGAATCACGATTGTCGACGGGGAGGGAGCTTACACCCGGGAAAAACGAAAAGTCCTGTTCATGATTATTTCCCGCTACCAATTGGCGGAAGTGAAAAGGGTGATCATGGAAAACGATCCCAAAGCGTTTGTCAATATCATGGAAACTGTGGAAGTGATGGGATATTTTCACCGGGATTTCAACGAAGAAAATGGTTAAAAAACGTTGAACTTTGCATGAAGCGGGTCAGACTTGCGTTAAACTATAGTTGGAATTGCCTGTGAAGAAAGGATTGCGTTATGAAGTCGAAGTCTCGGGTGCAGAAACGAAAGGACGAACATATCGAAATCGTGCTGAATGAAAATGTGACCAGCCGGCAAGTGACCACCGGATTGGAACATTACCGCTTTGTTCATCAGGCGTTGCCGGAGCTGGATTTTCGTGAAATTGATCTTTCCTGTTCCTTTTTGGGGAAACCTTTGAAAGCACCGCTTTTCATCAGCTCGATGACCGGCGGGACCGAAGAAACGGGGGAGATCAACCGCATGTTGGCCATTGCGGCCCAAGAGTGCGGGTGGGGGATGGCGCTCGGATCGATGCGTGTGATTCTGGACCGCCCGGCGGTGGAACACACCTTTCAAGTCCGGCGCCATGCCCCGGATATTCCGTTGATCGCCAATATCGGAGCCGTGCAACTGAATCACGGGATCGGGGAAGAAGAGTGTTACCGCTTCGTGGAGACGGCGGAAGCCGATGCGCTGGTTTTGCATCTGAATTCGATGCAAGAAGTGTTTCAGCCGGAGGGGGATGTCAATTTCAAAGGCATCCTCCGGAAAATTGAAAAGCTGTGCCGGCGCGTTTCTTTTCCCGTCGGCGTCAAAGAAGTGGGTTGGGGAATCAACGGCGAATTGGTCAAAACCCTGTTTGATTGCGGTGTGCAATTTGTGGATGTGGCCGGAGCGGGCGGCACTTCGTGGAGTCAGGTGGAAAAGCACCGGACCACCCCCTTGCTGAAAAAAGCGGCACAAGCTTTTGAAAATTGGGGGATTCCGACGGCGGAATGTGTGATCGAAGCGCGGAGTGCGGTCCCTTCCGGAACGATCCTTGCCAGCGGCGGATTGAAAAACGGGGTGGATGCCGCGAAGGCGATTGCGTTGGGAGCAGATCTGGCCGGATTTGGACGTTCGCTTTTGCCCTATGCGGCTGATGACCGGCAGGATATGTTGATCGACCGGCTCCGGCAGGTGATGATGGAAATGAAAATTGCCATGTTTGGAGCGGGCATCGGTTCCGTCAAGGAACTGTTCCAGACCGACCGGTTGGTGTTTCATGCATGGCAGTGACCGCGGTGTAATCGCTTCCGTTTTGGTTGACAACGGACCGGTGGTTAATATTTAATAAAATTAAATATTAACCTTCCTAACCAATGGGAATGAGATGGAAAGCGGGGAGACGGATGACATTTGATCACGAGAACATTATTACCAACATTCAAATGAAACAATATGCCATTACCCGGAGAATCGGACAGCATATTACCACGGCGTTATCCGAAATCGGTTTGACCCGGGCACAGTTTCATATTTTGAGTTATATCGGGTCGAGCGACCGATGCCGGGCGACCGACATTGCCAACATGATGGAAGTCAAGCCCAGTGCGGTGACGTTGATGATAGACCGTTTGGAAGCCCACCAGTGGGTAAGGCGCTCCCAGGATGTTTTTGACCGTCGCGTGGTTGTCATTGAGCTGACGGAAGAAGGAAAAAATATATTGGCCAAAGCGAAAAAAATCAGTGAAGAAGTGGTGAAACGCTATTTGTCCAATTTGTCCCAAGAAGATTTGATCCGCTTGCTGGAAATTTATGAAAAATTGGAGCGGATCGTAAACGACGAAAAACGGACGGAATAAATTTTTCGGAAAATGTTTAAGGGTCTATCACTGCAAAAAGACGTCAAAATGCCAGTAAAAACAGAGAAAAATCCCCCTTAAAAAAGATCAGAAATGGAGGGCGGATTTGTCAAATAACGAAAGTTGTGTATTCAATACAATTCAAGGATATTGATAAAAAGGATGATCTTTATGCAGCTACCCGGCTGGTTGCAAAGCTGGAAATGGGATCAGCGTTGGCAGGAAACGGGATTTGAGTTTTTGGATGAAGCTGCTTTTTTGGATGAGCTGGCACAGTTTATGGATCGGGAAGCTGATTTGATCGTTTTTGCCGAAGCGAGGGATCTGAGCATTCCCCGCGGTATTGTGCTTGCTTATCAACCTTTGGTGGAACATCAAATTTTTGCAATCTTTCAAGGATGTGTTTCATATCCGTTGGCCATTCCGGCCGATTTGGATGAAGTCCGGCGCTTTTCGGATTATTATTTGTCGCCGGGTTGGCAAATGGAGCAAATGCGCTTGCCTCACCACACGATCCCGCAGGTTTGGAGAGGAACGAGCCAGCGGCAGTTGACACCGCTGACAGAAGAGCGCTTGAAATGGTCTTCCTTTTACATAGGCGTCGGCCATTATGAACATGAAATGGTTGACTTGGAAAACAGCGCGGCGTTCAATCCTTTTTTGCGCACCGACCGGATGGTGACGGCCACTGCGGACGGAGGGCAGTGGTCACAATGGTACACGAATTACTCCGGTTCCATTTTCTCCTTGTACCGCATCCCGATGGAGGATCAATGGGGCATTTTTTATCTGTTTGTCCACTACAGGCCGTGCCCTTACCTGGAAGGGAAGAGGCAAACCTTAAATAAACTGGCGTCAGAGGAGAAACCTGCCGGAAAATTGCCGGTGGATGCTCCCTTTGATGTGGTTCTGGCCTTGGATCAATTCCCTTTTTATCAGCTCTTTACCATAGAAGAGTTAAAAGAAGAGGCATTAAACGGCAATTATGAATGGTTTATTCATTTGCTCGGATATTTGGATTGTCCCTTGGTCAAACGGGAAATCGGGGATCTGGAGCAAGTGTTTGCCGATTTTGCCGATTGCCGCCACGAAAAAATCCGGCGTGAAGTGACGACGCTGGCGCACCTTCACGGTTGGCGAAATTTATTGAATCAATTGCAGGAAAACGATTAAGCAAAATCCCTCCTTCAAACAGGAGGGATTTTTTTGTTTCTGAAGAAGTGTATTTTAATTTAATCATGTTTCAAAAAGGCCGGCACGTCAAAACAGGTGGTCAGGATGGAATGGTTGACGTATTTGGTGTCTTTTTCGAAGCGGTCCACATACACTTGATCATAATTTTTGGAGCCCAGGGTGAAGCTCCAGAAGCCGCCCGGATAGGTGGGAACCGTTGCCGTGTATACTTTGACGGCCGGATACAGATCGCGGATGTGGCGGATGGTTTGGTTCATGACGGATCGGTGAAACAGCGGGGACTGGCTTTGGCACACCATTAATCCGTCTTCTTTTAAAGCCCGGTGGATGTTTTCATAGAAGCTTTTTTCAAAAAGCGCTCTGGCAGGGCCCACGGGATCGGAGGAGTCCACGATGATCACATCGTAGTGATCCCGAATGTTTTCCACATGTTTGATCCCGTCATTAAAAATAAAGTTCACCCGGGGATCGGAAAGATTTCCGGAAACCGCCGGCAGGTATTTTTTGCAGGCGTCGACCACCAGCTCGTCAATTTCCACCATGTCGATTTCTTTGACATTCTCATATTTGCATACTTCCCGGGCGGCTCCGCAGTCCCCGCCCCCGATGATCAGCACGCGCTCGGGATTCGGGTGGATGGAAAGCGGGATGTGGGTGATCATTTCATTGTAGATGTGGCCGTCCAGGGAAGTGGTTTGCACCACGCCGTCCAAAACGAGCATGCGGCCGAAATCATATGAATCCAAAATCATGACATGTTGAAAAGGGGATTTTTCCGAAAACACCACTTCTTTGATCCGGTAACTCACCTTCATGTTTTCCCGTTCATCTTCGATCAGCCATAAATCCCCGTTTTTTTCTTGCAGAAATTCAGGTGTTTGGTTCAACCGTCCAACCTCCTTCATATATGTTACCGAGACACCATTTTATCAGATGTGTCACCGTTTTGCAGTTTTTTGTTTACTGGATTTGGTTTGTCAAGGTGTATAATTTTATATATACTTTCTTGATAAGGGTATGATGAAAGTTTGAAATAAAGGAGAGGCTTATGGAAAAGAAAAAGCCGGTCTCTTACGAGCGATTTGCTGAAATCGAATTTTTATTGCGGGAAATCAGTGTGATTGTCAAAAGAAAAGGAAGGGAAATCCTGGACCGGTTTCCGGTGACCCCGCCCCAGTTTTCAGCTTTGTTGTTGCTTCAGGAAAACGGGGATTTAACCATCGGGGAATTGAGTCAAAAAATGTTTTTGGCTTGCAGTACGATGACCGATTTGATTGACCGGATGGAGAAAAACGAAGTGGTGGAACGGATAAGGGATGAACGTGACCGGCGCGTGGTGCGGATCCGTTTATTGGATAAAGGGCGGAAAATCATCGATGAAGTTTTGGCAGCCCGTCGGCAGTATTTGTCCGACATTCTCTCGCATTTGTCATCTGAAGAGACGGAGCAAATCCAAAAACATTTATCCGTTTTGTATCATGAAATGAAAAAAGATTGAGGTTTTCCTCCATTCATGCACCGAATGGAGGTTTTTGTTGCCTGTGTTCCAATTCTTGGGGAAACCAATATGATATCATATCCGGTTGAGACAGAGGGATAGGAGTTGGATTTTTGTATGATGCAGCAAACCAGAGACCGGGCGATCGGCATCCTTGATTCCGGGGTCGGCGGGTTGACCGTTGCCCGTGAAGTGATGCGGCAGTTGCCCCGGGAGACCATTTATTATGTGGGGGATACCAAACGCTGTCCGTATGGCCCCCGCAGCAAAGAAGAAGTCCGGAAATTCACCATGGGCATTGTCCGGTTTTTGATGAATCATCCGATCAAAGCGATTTTGATCGCGTGCAATACCGCAACCGCCGCAGCGCTGGATTTGGTGAGAGAACAGGTGGACATTCCGGTCCTGGGAGTGATTGATCCCGGAGCGCGGGCGGCCATTAAAGCGACGAAAAACAAAACGATTGGCGTGATCGGCACGCAGGGAACGATTCAAAGCGGGGCTTATGAACAGGCTCTCCGCAAAATCCATCCCGACTTGACCATTCACAGTCTGGCCTGTCCGGCCTTTGTGCCGCTGGTGGAAAGCGGGTATCGCCATACCGCTTTGGCCGATGACATAGTTGCCGACACGTTGTCCCCGCTCCGGAACACTTCCATGGACACCTTGATTCTCGGATGCACGCATTATCCCCTTTTGGCGGATTCCATCCGAAAAGCGGTGAGCGAATCGGTGTCCATCATCAGCTCGGCGGAAGAAACCGCGGTGGAGTTAAGCACGATTTTGCAGCACCAACAATTGCTTTCGGATCAGCATTCGCCCAAACACCGCTTCTTTACGACGGGGTCGACGGAAAGCTTTTCGAAGATTGCCGAAGACTGGTTTGGTTTTCCGGTCAAGGTGGAACAGGTGGAGCTTTATTTCCCTTCGGTGGGATAAAATTTTGTTCCGGAAAGTGCTAAATTCCCCCCATGCCCGTATACATGTAATAAATGACTTGTCCTTGGGGGGAGATTGTTCATGGATCAAAGATTCATACGCTCAGCCGTTTTTCTATTATTCATTCCTTTGCTGGTGACCGGATGCATGTTCGGACCGGGAAAAGAATCCACCAAGCCCATTGACCCGCCCCCGGCCAATGCCAATTTGGACAACGCAACGCCGGTGGGGGCCGGCCAAGAAAAAAAGGATGACAAACAGGAAAAGACGACCGGGGTCGAACTTTATTTCAAAACGAATAACGGCCACGTCGCTCCTTATACCTTGAATCTTCCGGCTTCCACAGGGATTGCCAAAGAAGTGTTAAAGTTCATGGTGAAGGAAGGACCGGGAGCGTCCATGCTGCCGGAAGGGATGACTCCGATTCTGCCCAAAGGAACGCAGGTGAAGGCGTTAAATATTTCAGACGGGGTTGCAACCATTGACTTTTCAAAAGAATTTTTGAACTACAAAGAGGATGAAGAAGAGGATTTGTTAAGTGCCGTGACTTGGACGTTGACGGGTTTTCCCACCATTGACCAGGTGAATATCTGGGTCGATGGGAAACCGCTTGCGGTCATGCCGAAGAAAAAGACACCGGCTCAAGGTTTGACCCGTAAAGACGGGATCAATCTGGAGGTGGCCGAAGGAACGGACCTGACGCGGAGCATGCCGGTCATCCTGTATTTCATGGGGCAATTGCCCAATAACGAAATTTACTATGTGCCGGTGACCCGGATGGTCAATTCATCGGACCAAATCGGCGAAACGGTGATGAAAGAGCTGATCAAAGGGCCGCAATACGATTCCGGTTTGAGTGCGGCGCTGGACAACACCTTGGCGGTGAATAAAGTTCAGGTCAAAGACAAGGTGGTGTCGGCGGATCTGGGAGAGCAACTGTTACAGTACGGAAAGAACAGCGCTTCCAAAGACGCCATCCAAACGATCGTGTTGTCCTTGACGGAAAACACCGATGCGGATAAAGTGCAATTGACCGTGAACGGGAAACAAAGCGTTGCCGTGGAAGGGGAAGGAACCGTCAGCAATCCCGTGGCCCGCCCCGTCTTTGTCAATCCAAATAAATCCTGATGCAGGTGCAAAAGGAATGAGTCAAATTTCATTCCTTTTTTTCTTTTCTCATTCGGTATTTGGGATAAGGGTATGCTATACTAAAGGAACTTGGCACAGGAGGGAAGCATCATTGAGAACCGATGGACGCGCAAATCATGAACTAAGAAAAGTGGAAATGCAGCGAGGCTTTATCAAGACGGCGGAAGGTTCCGTTTACATAACCGTGGGGGATACCCGGGTCATTTGTACGGCGACGGTGGAAGAAAGAGTCCCCCCTTTTTTGCGAAATTCCGGTAAAGGGTGGATTACCGCGGAATATTCGATGTTGCCGAGAGCGACCCATCAACGGACCGTTCGTGAATCCAGCCGGGGGAAAGTCAGCGGCCGGACGATGGAGATCCAGCGCCTGATTGGAAGGGCACTCCGTTCCGTTGTGGATTTATCCGCCATCGGGGAAAGAACCCTGTGGATCGACTGCGATGTGATCCAAGCCGACGGCGGAACCCGTACCGCGGCGATTACCGGAGCATTTGTCGCCATGGTGGATGCGCTGGCTCCCATGGTGAAAAACGGCGTTTTAAAAGAGATGCCGGTCAAAGACTTTTTGGCTGCGACCAGTGTGGGGATCGTCGGGGAAGAAGTGCTCTTGGATCTTTGTTATGAAGAAGACTCCTCCGCCATTGTGGATATGAACATTGTCATGACAGGTCTCGGAAAATATGTGGAAATCCAAGGAACGGGCGAAGAATCTCCTTTTTCGGGCGATCAGCTTTTCCAACTTTTGGAGCTGGCCAAAAAGGGAACGTCTGAATTGATTCTCATGCAAAAAGAAATCTTGGGAAGTGACGCCGAACTGGTGGGGAAAACCGTTTCGGAGGAAAGTTCTTCGGCAACGAAATAAACCAATCGGGCCCATGAGCTTTTTTATTGTTCATGGGCTTTCCCATGAACCATTGAAAGGGAAAGGAAGAGAAACATGAAAAGAAACTGGCCTTTTCCGTATATCATCATTGCGACGGGAAACCGAAACAAATTGGAACAATTCCGGGAACTGTTTTTGGAGCATTTGAACCTGGATGTCAAAGGGTTGAAAGACTTTCAAGATTTGCCCGGCATTGTAGAGGATCAGGACACGTTTGAAGGCAATGCCGTCAAAAAAGCGGAAACGATTGCCCGGCATTTGAATGCGCCGGTGGTTTCGGATGATTCCGGTCTGGTGGTGCCGGCGTTAAACGGGGAGCCCGGCGTTTATTCGGCCCGCTATGCGGGGGAAAATGCCACGGATGAAGAGAACAACCAAAAATTGCTGAAGCAAATGGAATCCGTCCCGCAAGAGAAACGCCAGGCTTACTATGTTTGCGTTATGGCGCTGGCTGTGCCCGGTGAACCGACCAAAACCGTGGAAGGAACGTGCCACGGCGAAATCACGCGGGAGCCGCGGGGGGATCAGGGTTTCGGTTATGATCCGCTTTTTTACGTGCCTTCGCTTCACAAAACGATGGCGGAGCTGAGCAATCAAGAAAAATTCGCCATCAGTCACCGCGGGAAAGCCACCCGTCTGTTGATCGAAGAGATGAAGAACATGTATCATTTTTCATAAGAGGAGGAATGATGATGAAAGTGTTGATCATCAGCGATTCACACGGCCGGGCGAAGCGGTTGAATGAAATTGTGGACCGGGTGAAAGCCGATCATGTGATCCATTGCGGCGATTTTTGCACCGGCCGGTCTGAACTTCCCTCCGTGCCGTTGACTGTGGTGAGAGGCAATTGCGATTGGGAAGAGGTTTCCGAGGAAGAGATCTTTGAAGCGGATTCCCTTTGTTTTTTTGTCACGCATGGCCACCTGTACCGGGTGAAAGAGTCTTTGCTTCCCATCAAATACCGGGCGCAGGAAGCGGGAGCGCAAATTGCTTGTTTCGGCCACTCCCATTTTCCGGTGTGCGAAAAAGAAGACGGCGTTTTGCTGATCAATCCGGGAAGCATCACGCAACCCCGTGGCTTTACTGTACCGACCTATGCCGTTTTGGAGACAAAAGACGGGAAAATCAAAGTGGTGTTCTACCAAATCGATGGAACCCCGATTACCGAGCGGGGATTTGAAGGGGAATTGTCGTAATGATAATTCCTTTTCCTTTTGCCCGTTTTTTTTGCTGGAATAAAAAAAGTGGTTGACGGAAAGAATAATCTGTTGTAGAATATGTTGTGTCGTCACGGCGAATTAGAAAAATGTCCCAGTAGCTCAGCTGGATAGAGCAGCGGCCTTCTAAGCCGTCGGTCGGGAGTTCGAATCTCTCCTGGGACGCCAAGCCGTTTTGAAATGTGACATCGGAAACCGGTAGTGAACCGGTTGAACGCGTGAAGGCGTTCGCCTTTTTCGTCTGTACAGGCGAAAGGCGGACGTCTTATTATTTTGTCTGAAACCCGACTCCACGTAAACTCCCGGTAAGAGAGCGTATTGGCAAAAACCTCATTAAGGAACGGGCGCGCTTTTGGGTGGAAGAAGGCTGTTAAGTGGCGAAGCTGAAGGTGCCGTGGGAGATTCCCGGCGGTTCCGGTTGGTGTCCCTTTGCAGGAGCCGCATTTTTTGCCCGGTTTGCCGCTGATTCGCGCGATCAGCAGCAAGTTGGCTGAAACAGGAAAATATCTTCAATTTAAAGAATTAAAAATAAAAGAGACGGTAAAGTTTCTCTTTCTTTTCAGATTGCTTGGAGGTCATAAGAATGGAAATGCCAAAACATATTGTGGCAGTGGGTGGCATCGTCGAAGATGAACAAGGGAATATCCTTTTGGTGAAGACGAAACATGGCGGATGGGTATTTCCCGGTGGACAAGTGGAAGTCGGGGAAAATCTGATGGATGCATTAATCAGAGAAGTCAAAGAGGAAAGCGGGATAGACGTAATTGTATCGCATTTGATTGGCGTTTATTCAAATACAGGGATTTACAAATGGTATGACGGTGTCACGGAGATTCCGACCAAAATCATGTTAGACTTTGTGTGCACTCCTGTGGGCGGAGCATTATGCACTTCGGAGGAAACATTGGAAAGCCGCTGGGTTGCAAAGGATAAAGTGCTTGATAAGATTACAGCCCCCGCAATACGTACCCGTTATCAAGCTTATATGGATTTTGACAGAAATATCCGATATATGGAATATATCACGAAACCCGAATTTGAAATTAAACTGCACAGGGGTATTTAAAAACGGCAATCTTGGCAAACGTCAATTAACCGCTCTGGTATGGGCATTGTTTGGTCAAAAGTCTATAATAAAAATATAAAGAAAATTATCAATTTTATTTGTGATGCCGATCCGAGACCCGCCACAAACGGAAGGAGGCTTGAAGATGGCATCCCTTTGCCTTCGCTGTGGTGAGCAAACGTTGGGAAAGTCCCGGGACGGCTATGTGTACTGCAGCAACTGCGGATACGAGGAATACGACGGCTGCGGGGAAGACGACGGTTGAACGGATGCGCCCGTTACGGGCGTTTTTTCATGCAGGAATCATTGTGGCTATAACGAATAAATATCCGCACAGTTTGAAGCGAGGGAGCGATGAACTTGCGTACGGTGGATGCGTTCTTAAAAGGGTACAAACCGGCCTTCTTGGATATTCCCCTTGAAAGATGGAAAACGGAGCACATGGAGTATTTGCTGGAAACTTACCCGTATGTCGGGCAGAACGATTATGATTTGCTGAGCGGGCGGCCTTTTTATTTGTTCTTTCAAAACGAGCTCATCCAATCTTTATTCCATGCGGAAGTGAAACGCAGCGGAACGTTATCCGCCAAAGAAGCCGACCGGATTTTGGGGACGATTTTGGGTTTTCCGCCGAAAGCCGTGGATTTTTACGTACGGATGATGGAAGAAGAGAGAAAAGGAAACATCGAAGAATATCACCGGTTGAGAGGCCGGAAAATCGGGTTGATTTACTGCGGATGCAGCTTTGCAACCGATATCGAGGACCTCGAAATCAATGCACTCTGGTTGCTGGACAAATATCCGTACGAAGAAGCGAAAGAAGATGGAATGTACATACGGTTGGACGGAGAGAGAATTAGGGTGCCTATCGAAAGCTATCGCCAATTGGCGGAGTTTCACGAATCCATACGGCAAAGACGGGGTGCGGTACCGGTATAACCAGCCTTTTTCAGGCTTGTTATTTTTTTGTGGAGGCAGAACAAAAGCCCGGCTGCGGTTCTGTCAGCCGGATTTAGATGTTCTGTGCGTAAAACAGCGTTGTTTGCTGTTTCATCGTTACAAAATGTGCGTTTTGTAACCTTTTATGTGCATAAAAAATGAAATGTGATGCCGAAGAGAGCAAATCATTTTGGGGAGAGAGCTTTTTTTACCGATTAAAAGGCGCTATCGTGTATTTTGCAAAGTTTGGTCTTGGAACGAAGTGGTCGGTTCTGTGGCCGGAAACGGGGAAAAGGGTTGGCATGTGGTGAACCGCATTATGGTGATCGGGGTTTCATCCGGTGGGGGCAAATCGACGTTTGCGCGGAAATTAGGGCAAATCTTAAAGATCCGTGTTTACCATTTGGATGCTTTCTATTGGAAACCGGGCTGGGTGGAGTCTTCACCGGAAGAGTTCGTCACAGCTCAGCAAGAAATTGTGAACCAACGCCAATGGATTATGGAAGGGAATTACAGTCGTACGTTTGAGATGCGGGCAGAACATGCGGATACCATGATCTATTTGGAACTGCCCCGATATTTGTGCCTGTTGCGTGTGATCAAGCGCATTTTGGTGAACATGGGGAAAACACGACCGGATATGGGAGAAGGATGCCCGGACCACTTACGATTCCCGCCAGAGAAAAATGATGGAGCGATTAGAAAACTTTCAAAAGTCCGGCTCTGACAAAACGGTTGTCATCTTAAAGAGCAGACAAGAGATTCATCGTTTTCTGGAAAATATCAAAAGGCAGGAAGAGAGAAATAAGTAAGAAAAAATTGCACGGGAAACCCGAGCTGAAAAAAGGGCCAAAGAAAGGTCAAACAGTTATTTTAACAAAACAGTGGTAAACAACTGGCTATCCAGATTTCTGTAGAACCTTCTCTGATCCAAATTTGAAAGCTTAGAGATGCAAAAGATCTTCCACGCTTACCTTGCATCATCATCAGAATCCTGCTAAGAGGCAGCTTGTTTTAACTGAAGTTCATGGCCCAACTAAACATACTGGTGGACGCAAGATTTGGGAAATTAGATTCCGGCAAATAAGTGGGGGGATATTATGAAATGGAGAAAAAGCAAGGTACCTGCTGATAAGCAATCAATTTATCAGGTAGAAAAAAATTTTGGGATTCAATTCCCTTCCGATTTCCGACAGATTGCAATTACTTCTCATGGAACCCAACCAAGTCCTGATACGATTGACTTTGGAGATCTAAAACAAATGGTATTTGGTTGTTTACTTTCATTTGAAAAAAACTCCCCGATCTATATTGAAAGAGTATATCGTTGGGTAAAAGACGATCTTCCTGACAAAGTTTTTCCTTTTGCAAAAGATCCTTTTGGCAACTTGTATTGTTTTGATTATAGAGACAGTGAAGATCCTATCATTGTATATTGGTACCATGAATCTTCAAATGTCACAAAAGTATGTGACAATTTCTCAGATATCGAGAAAATGCTATACGAACCCGACCAGGATTAAAGTTACAAACAGCCTGTTCAGCGGGATATAGCGTGAACAGGCTGTTGTTTTTTCATTTTGGGCTGGTTTATCGCTGATTTCAACTCAAGAAGATGAATGATGTTCATCTCTGACATCTTCTTCAATATCATTTAAAAATTCATCAAGTAATTGATGAAGTTTTTCCCTTGAAAACTTTGGTTGTTCAAAAGCAGAGGAAAAATCGATCGTGCTATCACGACTAAAATTATCTTCTTCAAACCAAACAGAAAAACGAACCTCACGAATTGTTTTATTCAAAATTTCTCACTCCGTTAAAGTGGGATGTCAGTAAACGTTATAAAAATATCTTTTGATGATTGTATCATCAGTAATGAAAGAAAGACAAAGGATGACTATGAGATATTTCTTTACAACGAAAGATAGATTATCCTGAGGATAGTATATATATTCCTAATCCTTTGAATATCATCCGGATTGGATAGAGGGGTCGTTATGCAATGGTATGATCATGTTAGTGAAGATGCAAAGGCGGCTTTTTATTTATTTTTAACAGAAAAAGTATTGGATAAAATCAGTCATTATGAATGGTTTCATCATGTAAAAGAAACCATGAACATGTGTTGGAATTGGATTGAGGAAAGAGGATGGAGTGGACATGATCTTTATGAAAGGCTTGATGATGAAGAATCAGAAACAGGGTTATTTTCAATTCACATGAATGAAGTCGATGCTGGTTTAGATGACGATGAAGATGAACTTGCTTTTTTCTGTGTAATCGATGCAGTGGCATACACGGTTTGGCAAGCCTGTAAGTATGAAGAGAAAGGCTATGTTCCGCAAGCAATTGAAGTTGTAAATGATGAATTTACAGACGGTGAATTTATGAGAAAAATTTGCCAGATTCATGATTACCAAGAAGAATGGGCTGAGCGATTAAAACAATACCTGATGAAAAACCATTTGGCAGGCAGTGACAAGAAGATCCAAAGAGAAGAATTGTTGAGCTTGATTTTGTAAAAATTGGTTCCATGGATGTTCGTTGAAAGCCCGCCCGGTCAAAAGGAGCGGGTTTTGGTTTTGTTAAAGGTGAAAGCAAAAGTGCCATGTTTCCATGGGTTATTACTGAATGATGCGGTGAAATCATGATTGATCTCATATCTTGAAAGGTGATCAGAGCAATGAGTGACTTTTCTTTTTTGAAAAAATATGTTCTTCCATCTAGACACATCCAAGCACCTCCGGATTTTAAGCATAAATTTTATCCGGTTGGCAAACGTGAAGTGGAAGAAGCGGAACAAAGGCTCAATCGAACGTTTCCAAAAGAGTTAAGGGAATTTTATTTGCAAATTGGATATGGCTTTATGTGTTTTCATCAGAAGACTTTTGATAACCTGATTATGGGTCCCCATTCCATCGCAGATTTGATCTTGGGTGAAGATATCTGGGAGGATTACGATCTGGTGGAAGAGATTGCAGAGGACCCACATTTGTTCCCATTTTTTTTCTTGGGTAATGATGACTTGATTTTTTTCGATTTGAGTCAAGAGACAAGAGAAGGAATTCATCCGGTTGATTATGCAGGGGTGATCATTGCGGAATCCCTCGAAGATTTTTTACGAAAGCTGGATGCTAAAGAAAATTATTATATCTATGTTGTTGATGATGAATCGGGTTTTTGAAAGATTTTCCCCCACTATAAAAAATATAGTGGCACCTGATTGAACGATAGAATATCAAATGCTGAAAAATTGATTCCGATTTTGCGGCTGATATTTTACGAAAATGATTGTGAGATAACAGCTTCAACAAACATTAAAAACCATTATGGAACAATGTAACGAACTTGGGAGGCAATAGAGTGTGGAGTGGTACAAAAAAGTAAATATGGATGCGAGAGCGGCTTATTTTTTAGCTTTATCTGAGAAAGTTTTAGATAAATTAACTAAATTTGATTGGTTTCCTGCAATAAGAAAGTCCATGGATTTGTGTTGGGAATGGATCGAGGAAAAAAAGTTAAGTGGACTCGACATGTATTTGGAGATAGACGATGAAGACGAGGGATTGTTTGTTGTCACGACTTTAACAGATCCGTTTTCAGGAAATTCTCAAGCAGAGTCAGCTTTTTGGTGTGTTCTGGATGCCGTATCATACACCATAAAACAAGCATATATCTTTGCTGGTGAGCAAAATAAAGTTCCGCAACCTGTTGAACCGGTCAATGATGAAAATACGCCAGATGAATTTTTGGAAGAAATTAAAAAAATAAACGGCTACCAAGAAGAATGGTCCGAGCGGTTACAGAAATACCTGCTGAAACATTATCCGTCAGGCAGTGACAAGAAGATCAAAAGAGAAGAGTTGTTGAACTTGATTGCATAAAAAGTCGTTTGGAAGTCCGTTTCCGGTGAAACAGGAGCGGGCTTTGGTTTTGTTAAAGATGACAAGCAGGGGTACCATGTTTCAATGAGTCATAACTTGATGTGGAAGTGAAATCATGAATGATCGATATTATATCTTTGGAGGTGATCAGAACAATGTGTGATTTCTCTTTTTTAAAAAAATATGTCCTTCCATCTGAACACATTCAAGCTCCCTTGGACTTTAAGCACGAATTTTATCCGGTTGGAAAGCGGGAAATGGAAGCTGCTGAAAAAAGACTGAATCGTAAGTTTCCAAAAGAGTTAAGAGAATTTTATTTACAAATTGGATATGGTTTTATGTGGACAGTCAAAGATCGGATGTCCATTAATCGGATCATGGATCCGGATTCCGTGGCGGATCTGCTTTTGGGTGAAAATGTCTATGAAGATTACTATTTGGCCGATGAATTCGCAGAAGAACCACAATTATTTCCTTTTTTTGAGGTTGGCGACGATATCATGATTTCTTTGGATTTAAGCCTGGAAACAGATAACGGAAATCACCCCGTTGATTATACAGGTTTGAAGGTTGCAAATTCATTGGAAGAGTTTTTACGAAAGTTAGATGCCGAACAAGATTATTATGTACGATTCACTTATGAAGAGGATGAGGACTGATTCTGTTCCGTTATTTAATAGAGTGGGGGATTTTTGAGGAATAACTTGGAGGAAGATTAATGCAATGGTACATGAATATTAATAGTGAGGCTAGAGTGGCATATTTATTGGTTTTAACAGAAAAAATTATCGATCAGGTGGCTGAAGGGAAAAATTATGTAAGAAATGCAATCAACATGTGCTGGGAATGGGTGGAAGAAAAGAAGCATCATGCCGATGATATTTATGAAGTTTTTGTAAACGATGAAGCTCAGGGAGTCGCCATGTATTATGAGTTTGCAGAAGATCCTCAGCAAGAGGTGATTTGGTTATGTTTTAATTATGCGATGCAATATACGATTTGGCAGGCTTATGAATATGAAAATGCGGAAGCTGTTCCACAACCAATTGAAACAGTTGATGATGAAATGACAGAGGATTTTACTCAAGAAATTAAAAAAGTAAACGGCTACCAAGAAGAGTGGGCAGAGCGTTTAAAGGAATACCTGCTGAAACATTAGGCAGGCAGTGACAAGAAGATCAGAAGAGAAGAATTGTTGAACTTGATTGCATAAAAAATGGTTCCATGGATGTTGTTTGGAAGCCCGCTCTGGTGAAACAGGAGCGGGCTTTGGTTTTGTTAAAGATGACAGCATACCATGTTTCAATGAGTTGTCACTTAATGACGTGGAAGTGAAATCATGAATGACCGATATCATATCTTAGGAGGTGATCACAGCAATGAGTGACTTTTCTTTTTTAAAAAAATATGTTCTTCCATCCGTAAACGTTCAAGCACCACCTGAGTATAAACATGTATTTTATCCTCTGGATACAGGTGAAGTTGAAGAAGCAGAAAAAAGACTCAATCGAACGTTTCCAAAAGAGTTAAGGGAATTTTATTTACAAATTGGATATGGCTTTATGTGTTTTCATCAGAGGACTTTTGATAACCTGATTATGGGTCCCCATTCCATCGCAGATTTGATCTTGGGTGTGGGAAGATTACTATCTGGTGGAAGAGATCGCAGAGGATCCACATTTGTTCCCGTTTTTTTTCTTGGGTAATGATGACTTGATTTTTTTCGATTTGAGTCAAGAGACAAGAGAAGGAATTCATCCGGTTGATTATGCAGGGGTGATCATTGCGGAATCCCTCGAAGATTTTTTACGAAAGCTGGATGCTAAAGAAAATTATTATTTATACGTTGATGACGAATAGTTCTTGAATAATGTTTCCTTCCATTATATAGTGGGGGGATTTATTAGAGGGGATGACTGCGAAAAACATCACTCTGATTTGCAGCTGATATTTTATGAAAATATCTGGTGAGATATAAGATTCAACGTGACAACCCCCATGGATCGGAGGTGATAAGAGATGGAATGGTATAAAAAAGTAAATATGGATGCGAAAGCGGCATTTTTATTAACATTGACAGAGAGAGTTCTTGATCCAATAGAGAATTATGATTGGTATCCAATAGTGAGGACATCGATGGATGCTTGTTGGGAATGGGTGGAAGAGAAGAAGAATCATGGTGATGATCTTTATGAGAATGTGGAGAACGAAGATGAGGAAGGATTGATTTTTATTGAAGGGGTGGCATATGAGAGCGATAAAGTATATAGTCCCCAAGTAAAATTAGTCTGGGCATGTGTATTGGATGCAGTGTGTTATACGTGCTGGCAAGCCTATCAATATGAAAAAGAATATCTGCCGCAATCTCTTGAAGGTGAAAGTGATAGGACGATAGATGAATTTATGGAAAAAATAGTAAAAACAGTCGGGTATCAAGAAGAATGGGCTAAGTGTTTAAAGGAATACCTGCTGAAACATTATCCGGCAGGAAGTGACAAGAAGATGAAGAGAGAAGAGTTGTTGAACTTGATTGCATAAAAAAGGATTCAATGGGTCATTTGTTGCACCATTTCTTGTCTTTGTAGAAGCCCGCTCCGGTTGAAAGGAGCGGGCTGTTTTCTTGGGTTTCTTGATGTATCTTTGTTCCATCATGGGAGGTGTGCCGTGCTCAGTGATATGGCTTTATCATTTGTGATCAGCATGGCCCTGAATGGAAGGGAAATTAAAACAAAATGACCTTCTTGGAAGCAGCCATTGGTAACCTCTTGGGATTAATTGCATCTGAAATCTCAGAGGGAGGAGAAGCTTAAAGAAAACATTTCTTCATAGTAAAAAGATAGAGAAATGGTATAAATATTATCATTGTTTGATACGGAGGGTTAACGAATGCATTGGTATAATTATGTAAATGACGATGCGAAAGTGGCATTCGTATTAACATTGACAGAGAGAGTAATTGATAAATTGGTCAATTACCGATGGTATTCTCAAATCAGAGAAACGATGAATATATGCTGGGAATGGGTGGAGGGAAAGAAGTATCGTGGTGACGAACTGTATGACCAGTTAGAAGACGATGAAGATCAAGGGTTATTTGTTGTCTATATTGAAGAAATCGACTGTGAGATGCCGGTTTCAGGTGATCCCCAAGTAAAGCAAGTGTTTGACTGTGTATTGTATGCAGCAGCCTGTGCCACAAGACAAGCCTATGTTTATGATGGTGAGTTAAATCATTGTCCTCAAACCGTTAATATCGCACATGATGAATTTATCGATGAGGTGTTTATGGAAGAAATAAAAAAAGTAGACGGCTACCAAGAAGAATGGGCCGAGCGATTAAAACAATACCTGATGAAAAACCATCCGGCAGGCAGAGACAAGAAGATGAAAAGAGAAGAATTGTTGAACTTGATTGCGCAAAAATGATTCAGTGGAACATTTCCGCTATATTTGGCGTTATATATGAAGGGGATTTCCCCTTTTAATCGTCCCGATTGCACAAGATGAAAATCAAATGTTTATACAAAAGGCAAAGGGAACTTCCCTTTGCCTTATGCTTTGGTCAGATGGATTGCAAGGCTTGTTTGACATCGGCTTTGAGGTCTTCGATATGTTCAATGCCGGTTGAAAAGCGGACAAAGTTTGGTTGGATGCCGGAGGTCCGCATTTGTTCTTCGGTCATCGTTCCTGCCCACATGGCGGCCGTATGGACGACCAGGGAGTCGACACCGCCCAAACTGACGGCATGCCGGGAGATTTTTAATGAAGAGACAAAGCGCCGGGTTTCTTCATAACCGCCTTTGATGGAAAAAGCGATGACGGCCCCGAAGCCTTTCATTTGCCGCTTGGCGAGTTCATGTTGCGGATGGCTGGGGAGGCCGGGGTAAAACACTTTTTCCACTTGCGGCTGGTTTTCCAGGAACTCAGCCAAAGCCAGCGCATTGGCGTTGATTTGTTTCATCCTCATCGGAAGCGTGCGCAGTCCCCGCAGCAGAAGCCAGGCATCCATGGGGGACAGCACGGAGCCGAGGGAAAGGTGGGTTTGCCAGATTTGTTCCGCCAATTCGTTGCTCGTACAGATGACCCCGGCGGTGAGATCATGGTGCCCGCCCAAATATTTGGTGGCGCTGTGCACAACCACATCCACCCCGTAATCGTGCGGCCGCTGATTGATGGGAGAAGCAAAGGTGTTGTCACAAACGACAAGTATGCCGCGGGACTTGGCCAGTTTAACCACCGCCTCAAGGTCTGTGACAACCAAGGTGGGATTGGCGGGGGTTTCCACCATGATCAGTTTGGTGTTGGGCCGGATGGCTTCTTCAAAAGCGGCGGTGTCTGCTTGTTCCACCACGGTGACCTCCACCCCGAATCGCGGCAGCATTTCATCCATGATTTTGGCAGTGCTCATATAGTGCCGGGTTTGTGCGATCACATGATCTCCGGCACGGACCAGCGAGAGAAGGGTGGTGGCAATTGCTCCCATCCCGGAGCCGGTCACCAATGCGGTTTCGGTTCCTTCAAGCTCCGACATGATCTTTATGACCCGTTCGTGAACCGGGTTGCCGTAACGGGTATAGTACCGGGGATGGCGGGGGGTGTTTGCCATATCGGCAAATGCTTCGGCGTTTTCTGCGACGAAGGTGGCCGAGTAATAAATGGCCGGAGAGACGGTTCCGTCATTTGTGATGCTGTCATCGGAATGTGTGACCAAGGTTTCGTGTCGAAGGTTGGAATCCTTGCGATCGTGTTGATTCATACTCCCACTCCCTCTCTTTTTTCAATTGAGCTTGGATCGATTTTATCATAATGGTGAAAGGATTCCAGTAAATTTATGAATTCGAAAATGGAGTTGATGGAATATAAAATGTTTTTTGTTAAAATGGCATGGGTGAATTTTTAGAAGAGAGAGGGGTTGGCCAATGGCGGAGACGCAGAAACAAGTCGTGATGGATCCAAGCGGGGAGCGTGCGGTGATGATCTTCGGTTTCCCGGTTGAGCCAAAGAGAAGGGAAGTGAGCGTGCGTCCGGCGGAGGATGTGGCCCGGCGGGCTTTGGAGCTTCATTTGTTGCAGGGCGTGATTTTTCATCATGCGCCGGAAGAGGTGGTGAAATGGGCGCGCGAAGAGGGGTTGTGGGAATATTTGAGTCCGCGGGAGAAAGAGATTTTCCGGATTCCGGTTTCCGGTCTCTCCCCGGAAGAAATCCGGTGGAAGCAACAAGCCCTGCAATCGCATCTCTTGACGTGGCGTATCGAAGGTTTGCTTGCGTTGTTATGGAGCCTCGATTTGGTTGAATCCCTGGAACCGCCGGTCGACCGGTGTGACGGCACCGTGATGCAGGATGTGTTGCCGATGCCGGGCGATTCCCTGGAAGCCTTTATCGGGAAAGCCCGGTTGCGTCCGGTGGAAGAGATTGTACAAATGCTGGAGCGACATTTGCAAATTTACCATCAACAAGTCGAAGCTTATGAAAAAGAAGAAATGCTTCTGTTTGACATGTTGGTCGCCTATGAACGCATCCATGCGTGGAATTGGGTTTGCGGTTTGATTGACGAATGGGATGATTAAAGGCATAGCTGTTGTATGGTTCAAATTCTTATTTTTCGGGTATATACATAGGGGTATGATGGTTTCGTATTTTTTTATTGGAGGTAACAGCGTGACTAAAGATCAAAAGGATCAAGAGAACAAAGCAGGAAAGTCATTGGGTTCCGGCATGGCGATCGGCATTGCGATCGGTGTGGGCATTGGGATGGCCACGGATAACCTGCCGCTTTGGATCGCGATCGGGGTTGCCATTGGCGTCAGTTTGGGCGGAGCCGGTTATGCGTTCAGAAACAACAAAGAAGAGAAAGAATAATGTTTGCTTGCAAAGCGAACGAAAACCAGGGAGATCATCCCTGGTTTTTTATATTGGCCGGGGCTTATCCCTGATCCGCCGGTTCGATGAGGGACGGATCATCGTTTTTGGGGGAGTTGACCCGCTGTGACACGGGATAAGCTTCCATTTGATCTTCCGGATAAGGTTCCAGCAGCGACTGCAAAACAACGGGGTTGTCCATTTCCGGATCCAGCCAGGTTTCGTAGTCGTCTTCCTTCAGGATGACCGGCATCCGGTTGTGCACTTCACCGACGAGGGCATTGGGCCGGGTGGTGATAATGGTGCAGGTATACAAAAGGTCCGTTCCTTGTTTCCATTGGTCCCACAGCCCGGCAAAAGCAAACGGTTCCCCGCCCTTGATTTGAAACCGGTAAGGCTGTTTGGTTTTTCCGCTTCTTTTCCATTCATAAAAGCCGTCCGCCGGGATCAAGCAGCGTTGTTTGCGGAAAGGATGCCTGTAAACCGGCCTTTCGTTCAAGGTTTCCGCCCGGGCATTGATCATTTTGTATCCGATTTTGGGATCCTTGGCCCAAAAGGGAACCAGCCCCCATCGCATGGGTTGTCCGACACGACGGTTTCCCTGCCGGGTCACCGTGAGCACGGGTTGGCTGGGAGCGATGTTGTATCGCGGGTTCCACGCATCGGGAAACGTGAACCGGAATTTTTCTTGCAAAAGGTTGAAATCCATGGCCAGCGAAAAACGACCGCACATAAGATCACCCCATCCCAAGCAGGAGTTTTCCTTTTTCCCCATCATAGAGAAAGCAGGTTTTTCGGTCAACCCGGGCGGAGGAAACCCGGGAGGCCAAGTGTGATGGATTTAACGGAAGGGCACGGTCCATTTTCATTAAGATAAAGAGGACACCTCCTGATCAAGGTTCAGGAACAAAACGAGGTGAAAAAAATGCCGGCACCAACAGCAAAATTGCCCGGGCATCTGTTTCTGGCAAGTCTGGGGAAAACGGTTCTCCGGCCCGGGGGAAGAAAAGGAACGCAGAAAATCATTGATCATCTGCAACCGGATGAACATTCCTGTCTTTTGGAAGTCGCGGGAAACATGGGGACCACGGCGGTGCATCTGGCCAAAACATACGGTTGCCGCATTGTGTGCGTGGACCTGCATCAAGACAGTTTGAAAAAGGCGGAAAAGAATATCAGGCAGGCCGGGGTGGAGCATTTAATCACCCTGCAAAGGGCCGATGCCAGAGATTTGCCGTTTGCGGATGAAACGTTTGACGGTGTGATCAATGAGGCCATGCTGACAATGCTGCCTGATCAGGATAAAATCAAAGCTTTGAATGAGTATTACCGGGTTTTGAAAAAAGGCGGCAAACTGGGAACCCACGATTTGTTGATCAAACGGCAGCCGACCGAAGAAATGTTGAAAATGGTGAAACATATCATGGATGTTCCCTTGCCGGACAACCCGGTTGTGGTCAAGTTGTTGTATTATGCGTTGAATTTGATCGTCAAACCATTGGACCGGAAAAAATGGGAGGGCATCTATGCCCAAACCCCCTTTTCCAAGGTGGAATTCAAAGAAGGAGAGATGTCCCTGTTAACCCTGGATGGTCTCCTGTATGACGAGGGGTGGGACCGAACCATTGAGATTTTGCAAAATGCGGCGAAGTCCGGGGAGGCCAGAGAAAGGCTTTTCTTTATGATTAAATTGTTTAACCAAACCGAAACGTTCGGGCATATCACCATTCACGCCGAAAAATGACACAACCCAATCCAAACCATACGCCCAAAAGCGTATGGTTTTTATTTGTCTTTTGGATGATAGATCAGTTGCACCACACCGGAAGAAAACGTCCGGGTTTGCACCAGTTTTAAATTCAGCCTCTGTTTCAAATCGGTAAATAACGGTTTGCCTTCGCCCAAAACAACCGGGTGAACGGATAACCAGAATTCATCCACCAGCCCCAAATCGATGAACGTGGCGATGAGATCGGCGCCGCCATACAGCCAAATGTCTTTGCCGGGCTGGTTTTTGATTTTCATGACTTCTTCATACAGATGGTCATGGATGAACGTTGCCTGCGGGCCGGAACCGGTCCGAGTCCGGGAGAAGACAACTTTCTTTTTGCGTTGAATCTGTTGCCAAATTTCTTTTTCCATCTCCGGTGCTTCAGCGTGCGGGCGGTATTGTTCCCAGATTTCATAACTTTTTCTGCCAAACAGAATCGTGTCGATTTGATTCAGGAAGGAAATGAAGTCCATATCCGGTTCCATGATGCACCAATCAATTTCTCCATTCTTCCCTTCAATAAAACCATCCAACGTCACGGCCAAATCCAAAAGGATTCTTCTCGGGTTGGTGTGAACGGACATCCTTTTGCTCCCTTTCTGCCAAGATTTGATTGGAATATATATGATACATGAACAGCCGTCGGAGTCAAGGCAATGTTTTTGGTGAACTGTTTAAAGGAAAATGGGGAACGGTTGCGGAAGATCATGAGACGGTGCAACGGGAAGAAAAATGAACCATGAGCCGGAAACAGCCGGATTCTGACCAGAGAATGGAACATACCATGTAATATCGTTATATTTTTATTTATATTGGGAATATTTTTATGATAAAATCGCATTAGATCATCGATGGACAAGCAGGAGGTTCATGGATTGAAAAAAATCACCTTTCTTTTGCTTCTTGCTTTGGCGGTTATTTTCGGCTTGCTTCCAAGCGGATATGCAGCTCATTACATTGACGCGGATTCGGTGAAAAATGGAGCGATTCGATATAAAAATTCGTCCCGTTATCTGAAGGCGGTCGACCATGCGGATTATGCCTGGAACCAGCTGACGACGATCTCTGTTTATCCGGCAAGCTCACCGGATTTGATTTTTTACGATGCCAATTATTCCACGGCAAGCTGGGACGGGCTGTACACGCCGAAATCCGGTGCGGATACCATCCATTTGAATATCTATTACATGGACAAATATACGACGCCCGTTCAAGCCCGCGTGGCCGCCCATGAAATGGGGCATGCTCTGGGTTTGGGGGATCACGAAGAATACAGCTACCGAAAAATTTTGATGTATAAATGTTCCACCTGTAACCCCTATAACACACCGACGCACCATGACCGGCAAGATTATTATGCCAAATGGAGGGACTGATATGAAAAAGCGCCATGTCATCGTGGTGGCACTGCTGTTTCTTTTCACCGGTGTGATCGTCGTGTATCAACACATTTCCAAACAAAAGCCCGAAGTGATCAATGCGGCCGCATCTTATGTGACGGATATCAATGATCCGCGAAAGCTTTCCGGTTTTTCCAGTGATATTTTTATCGGCAAGGTGGTTGAAAAGTCCGGGAGCAACCCAACGGGCGCCATTCCTGAAACCCGGTTTGATGTGCAAGTGATCGAAACCCTCAAAGGAAAAGCGGCGGGCAAGGTGATGGTGAACCAACAAGCCGGTTTTGACGAGAACGGGGATTTTTTCACCATTGACGGTGACCGGATGCTGATCCCCGGGAATATCTACCTGTTTGCCACGGTTTACGATTCGGTTCACGACTGGTACACGCTTGTTCCCAATGCCGGGGATGTTCCCTTGACCGTCAAGGAAGAGGTTTCAACCACTGGTGACGGGGACATGGTCTTTGATGAAGCATCGCAAAAAGCCATTGAAGAGATGAAACGGGGTATTGAAAATGAAATTCCGTTTGAACCGGGGAGCCGGTAGCATGGTTTTTCTGAAGGGAAAAGGAGTCAGGACAAGTTTCCTGACTCCTTTTTTGTTCTGCCGGCCGGTCGGTTATTTCTTCAGTAGTTCTTTCATTTTCAAGTATTCTTCTTCGCTGATTTCATGGTTGATCAAGCGAAGTTTTAAAATTTCTTCAGCTTCCAGATGGACACCGGCAGAATGTGAACGGCACCCGTAACGGCGGTTCATGAACCGGAAGATCAAAATCGCCGTGATCAGCAGGCAGAAGAATACAATGGGAAAAATGAAAAAAGGAAAAAAGGGAGCATGGGTTGCCGGGTGTACGGTTAAAAACATAAGATCACCTCTCTGATTGATATGGTCAGACAATCATGACTGCCTTGCATGTGTATAAGATACATTTTTTTCATCACAAATAAATTTGTGAAAAAGTCACAGACCGGTCACGAATCCATCAGGAATTGCTTATCTTTTCAAACGGGCGGGATGGCTGTGTTAAGATGAAGTTGATTTTTGGATGCATGGAGGTTCGCCATGGACAGGAAAGAGACCATATTGGTAGTGGATGACGATAAAGAAATCGTGGAATTGATGCAGGATTTTTTGGAAGATGAGGGATATCGGGTGGAAAAGGCTTTGGATGCGGAAAAGGCGCGGCAACTGTTGAATCAGGTGCCGGTGGATTGCATCCTTTTGGACGTGATGATGCCCGGGCAGGACGGCTTTGAACTGTGCCGTGAAATCCGGAAAAACAATGATGTCCCCATTTTGTTTTTAAGCGCCCGCGACGGAGACATGGATAAAATCAGGGGGCTTGGGATCGGCGGGGACGATTATATTGTCAAGTCAGCCACGCCGGTGGAAGTGGTGGCCCGGGTCAAGGCCGTTCTGCGCCGATACCGGAAACAAGTCGCCCCGCAAAAAGCGGTTCTCCGGTATGGTCCGCTCCTCTTGGATGTCCGGGCGCATGAGGTTTTCGTGCATGGCAAACCCGTTTCCCTGACCCCGAAAGAGTTCGACATTCTCCTCTTGTTTGCTGAACATCCCCGCCAAGTGTTCACTTATGATCAATTGCTTGAAAAATTCTGGGACGGGGTGGGGGACAAACATACGGTGGTTGTGCATATCAGCAGAATCCGGGAAAAAATCGAAGAAGATCCCAATCATCCCAAATGGATAGTCAACGTTTGGGGAGTCGGATACCGTTTTGAAGGAGCATAAACCATGAAAACATTACGAATCCGCCAGTTTCTCTTTGCCGGTTTGTTGGCCATGGTGCTGTTACCGAGATTGTTTTACACCCTCACGGATTTTGTGCTTCAGCCGGTTGTGGCACACCAAACCGAATCCAAGAAGGCTTTGGCTGACCAAATGATGCGGGACATCACGCAGCATGTCGATGAGTGGAAAAATCCCGCGTGGCAACAAGCCTTCCAAAACCGGTATGCGTCTTCCGGGATTCCCGTCTTCATCACCGATCCGTCCGGCCATAAAATTTTTCAAACGGGCCACCCGCATCCCAGCCCATGGAACAGCCGGCAAATGACCGTGATTGAAAACGGAAAAGTCCGGGGTATGGTTCACCTGTATCTGAACAACCATCAGCAGGTGTTTGCGGTTTTATCCGCCGTTTTTGCGGTCATTGCCACGATTTTTCTCATTGGCTGGCTGATGGGGAAATATGTGTTGAAGCCTCTTTCGGGCATGAGTGTGGCTGCCAAACAAATTGCCAAAGGGAATTTGGATTTCCGGCTGCCTGCCTCCCGGTTGACGGAAGTGGACGAAGTCCGGGCGGCATTTGAGAAGATGGGGGACAGCCTCCGGGAGTCGTTGAACCGACAGGCAAAATTGGAAGAAGAACGCCGCTTTTTTATCTCTTCCATCGCCCATGACCTGCGCACGCCGCTGTTTGTTTTGCGGGGCAGTTTATGGAGGATGGAGCAAGGATTGGTCCGGTCCCCGGAAAAAATGGAGAGGTATATCCATGTGTGCAGGCAAAAAGCTGAACAGTTGGAGCGGTTGATCTCGGATCTGTTTGCCTATGCAAAGACGGAATTTCAGGAGCCGTCGGCCGCGGTCCGGGGCGAGACGTTTGATTTTGGAGATTGGATGGAAGAAATCCTGGATCATTACCGGCTGGTCGCACAAACCAAAAACATTGAGATTTACGTGCAGGGGCAAACGGAAAAATGTTTGGTGAGGGGGGACAAACACTTACTGGAACGGGCCGTGCTCAATCTGATGGACAATGCGTTTAATTACACCCCTTCCGGAGGCGAAATCTGCGTGCAATGGCGCAAGGAAGGAAATCAAGTCGTGTTTACGGTTGCCGATACCGGACCGGGAATTCCGGAGCAGGATTTGCCCCATGTCTTTGAGCCCTTCTACCGGGCGGAAAAATCAAGAAATCCCAAAACCGGGGGAACCGGCCTGGGACTGACGATTGCCAGACGGATCCTCCATGCCCACGAAGGGGATCTGGTTGCCGGAAATCAGCCTGGAAAAGGGGCTGTCTTTACCGGGCGGCTTCCGCTTCATGAATGTTCTTGAAAACTGCCTGAAAAAAACCACCTCTTTTTGAAAAAGAGGTGGTTTGTCATTTTCGGATGCCTTTGGTTTGTAAGCGATCTCAAAGGTTTGTTCTTGAAACGGTTTATGCTTATCCGATGGAAACCATTCTTTCGATGGCCCGTTTGGCCTTTTCGGAAATGTCCTTCGGCACATTGATCACATGTTTGTTTTCCTTTAAGGCATCCAGCACTTTGGGCAAGGTGGTCATTTTCATAAAGGGGCAAACGGCTTCCGGATTGGCCGGAACAAATTGTTTTCCGGGGTTTTGTTTTTCCATTTGGTAAAGGATGCCGGTTTCCGTTGCGACAATAAATTCGTCAGACGGCGAGTGTTTCAGATGGTTCAACATTTTTCCCGTGGATAAGATATGGGACCGGCTTTTTGGAAGGGCTCCTTCGGCCATCAAGTACATGCCGGAGGTGGAACATCCGCATTCCGGGTGAACAAGCAGTTCCGCGTCAGGATGTTTTTTGAACATGCTTTCCACTTGATGGGCCCGGATCCCGGCATGCACATGGCATTCGCCCATCCAGATGTGCATGTTTTTGCGACCGGTGACGCGCTGGACATAAGAACCGAGAAACATGTCAGGCAGAAAAAGAATTTCTTGGTCTTCCGGAATGGATTCAACGATTTGCACGGCGTTGGAAGAAGTGCAGCAATAGTCACTTTCCGCTTTGACTTCCGCGGTGGTATTGACATAGGCGACCACCACCGCTTCGGGATGTTCCGCTTTCCACGCCCTAAGTTGCGCGGCCGTGATGGAATCCGCCAGCGAGCAGCCTGCTTCAAGGTCCGGAAGCAGAACGGTTTTATCCGGGCTCAGCATGGCGGCCGTTTCCGCCATAAAATGGACGCCGCAAAAGACGATGACTTCTGCTTCTGTGGCCATTCCGGCCCGTGCAAGCGTCAAGGAATCCCCGAGGACATCAGCGATATCCTGAATTTCCGGAAGTTCATAGTTATGAGCGAGGATGATGGCATTTCGCATCGTTTTCCATTTTTGAATTTCCTCAATGAGTTCAGATTTCTTGGCAACAGACATGGAATGACTCCTCTCCGTTGGAGGTTTGATAAAACATCCATGTCCAGTATAGAGATCCTTCCTTGGATTCAATGTGATATATTTCGCATTTTGACCAAAAGGGATGGGGTTTTCCGGAGAAATTTGGGACAGGTGAGGGTTGGAAATGAATGAAAATTTCCATTTCGGATTCATGTGAATGAAATCACAAAGAGGATGGAGCGAATCTGATTATATGGAAGTCGAAACAGGAATGTTTCAATCACAAACAAGAAGGGATGAGCGATGAAAAGTTTATCGGATTCAACGTTGTCGATCTTGAAACAAAGCCTGGTCCTCACGATTATCATCAGTTTTACCGTATTATTGGCCGGCGGTTTCTGGATTTATAAGGAGATGGCCCCGCGCCCGGCCAAAGTCATAAGCCCACATGGTGAAGTGATGACAACCGCTGAGAAAATCAAAGGAGGCCAGGCGGTATATCAAAAATACGGTTTGATGGATTATGGATCCGTATTGGGCCACGGATCTTATTTGGGGCCTGATTATACCGCAGAAACCCTGCATCTGACGGTTACCGCCATGCAAGATTATAAAGCAAAGCAGATGTATCATCAACCGTTTTCAAACTTGTCTGCCGACAAAAAAGCAGTGATTCAGGAAAAAGTGAAAAATGAATTGAAGAAGAATCGCTACAATGCAAAAACCGATACATTGATGCTGACGGATGCACAGGTCTATGCCTTGCAACAAGTAAGGAAGCATTATGTCAACATTTTCACCAAAGGTGACGGGCACGGGATTCTGCCCGGTTTGATCCATGAAGAGGATATGCCTCTGAAAGACCGGAAATGGGTGGCTGAAGGGAATCAGCTCGAACAAATTGCCGATTTCTTCTTCTGGACTGCATGGTTATCCGGTACGGAGCGCCCGGATGGCACGTCCACTTATACCAATAACTGGCCTTATGATCCGGAGGCCGGCAATCAGATGGGATACTCAACCATTTGGTGGAGTGCGGCCAGTGTGGCGCTTTTAATCGGATTGACCGGCTTGGTGCTTTACTTTTACCAGCGATATAAATTGGACATGCATGAAGCATATAAACCGGGAAGATTCCCCGTGTTTGATTTGTCGTCCAACCGGGTCACACCAAGCCAGATCAAGACCGGTAAATTTTTTCTCGTGGTGGCATTAATGTTTTTGGTTCAAACAGGGTTCGGCGGTTTGCTTGCCCATTATTATTTGGAACCCGGCTCGTTTTACGGGTGGGATTGGATTGCCGAAATGTTGCCGTTTAACATTGCCAAAGGGTATCACTTGCAACTGGCGATCTTTTGGATCGCCACGGCATGGCTGGGGCTCGGAATTTATGTTTCTCCCCTGGTCGGGGGAAAAGAGCCGAAACGGCAAGGTTTATTGGTGGATATTCTTTTCTGGTCCCTTGTGATATTGGTTGCGGGCAGTATGACCGGGCAATGGCTGGGAGTGAACGGGTATCTCGGGAACCTTTGGTTTTTGCTCGGACACCAAGGATGGGAATACCTCGAATTGGGACGAATCTGGCAATGGGTGCTCGCCATCGGAATGGGGCTTTGGCTGTTCATTGTATGGCGGGGATTCAGAGATGGTCTCCGTTCGGAAACGGATAAAGGCGGTTTGTTGCATCTTCTCTTTTACTCGGCCATTGCCGTTCCGTTCTTCTACATCTTTGCCTTTTTCTATGATCCCGGAACCAATATCACTTATGCCGATTACTGGCGCTGGTGGATCATTCACCTCTGGGTCGAAGGGATTTTTGAAGTGTTTGCCGTGGTGATCATCGGTTTCCTCATGGTTCAAATGAAACTGGTCACCAAAAAATCAACCATCCGGGCGTTGTACTTTCAATTAATTGTATTGTTGGCCGGCGGTGTGATCGGCACCGGTCACCATTACTATTGGATCGGGGCGCCTGATCTGTGGATCGGCTTGGGGGCGGTCTTTTCCGCAATCGAGGTGATTCCGCTGACTTTGTTGATATTGGAAGCTTATGGTCAATATAAAGTGTTGGTCGATGGAGGTTCGAAATTTCCGTATCGCGCGTCATTCTGGTTTCTCATTTCAACGGCGGTGTGGAATTTGATTGGAGCCGGGGTGCTTGGCTTCCTCATCAATTTGCCGTCCGTTTCTTACTTCGAGCACGGTTCGTTCCTCACTCCGGCTCACGGACATGGTGCGATGATGGGGGTTTACGGGATGTTTGCCATTGCCGTCCTTCTCTTTACCCTGCGCAATATTGTCCGGCCGGAGAAATGGACGGGGAAAACGGATAAAATCTTAAAGATTTCCTGTTGGGGGTTGAATATCGGTTTAGCGGGCATGATCCTGATCACATTGCTTCCGGTCGGGATGGTTCAATTGCAAACCGCTTTTGAACAAGGCTTCTGGGTTGCAAGGGATCCTTCGTTCTATCAAGACGGGCTGGTAAGAGTGTTGTTGTGGCTTCGGATCATCCCGGACAGCATTTTCATCCTGGCGGGTGTTGTCCCGCTGGTTTGGGCGGTGGTCCGGGCGATGTTTCACCTTCGCAAATCCGGCGGAGGGATGTGACCCTGTTCACAGCCAAGGGTTCATGCCTGCTTTAACATTAAGTTGAAAAGCCAGTGGGATTTACGGAGATGAATTTTGAAACAAAGCGGGGTTGGTGTAATGATGAAATTTGACGGAACAGAAAAAATCGGTGACATCGTCTCTCAGTTTCCCGGGGCCGGTCATTTATTCAGGGAATACGGCATTGATTTTTGTTGTGGAGGCAACCGGACCCTGTTGACCGCTCTTCGTCAGAAAGAAATAAATCCTGAATCGTTTCTCGGACGGTTGAATCAAGCTTACGAAAAAGCCAATCAACAACCAGATGGGAATACGGACTGGAGAAAAGCCCCTTACACGGATTTGATGAACCATATCGTTCACCATCATCATGCATACTTGAACGAAGAACTTCCTCTGCTTGGCGGGTTTACCACGAAAATTCTTCGTGTACACGGTCCGAAACATCCTGAACTTGCTGAATTGCACCGGTTGTTCCACCAATTAAAAATGGACTTGGAGCAACATTTGATTTCGGAAGAAGAAGTGGTTTTCCCGATGATTGCGGTTTTTGAAAAGACAGGTTCCAAACAGGTGATTGAAAAAGCGGTGCAAGCTGCAGATGACCTGGAATCGGAGCACAGTGAGACCGGGGAGCTCCTCAAGAAAATGAGAGAGGTTACCAATGGGTACAAACTGCCGGAAGGGGCGTGCCGGACATATGCATTGACCTTTCACATGCTTGAGAGGTTGGAAGCGGATTTGTTCCAACACATTCATTTGGAAAACAACATTTTGTTCCCGCGTCTTAAAAGCGAAATGAAATAAACAAAGAGCCCGTGAATCTTGGGATTCACGGGCTCTTCTTTGGCAGAAATCATCCATTGGCCGGTTTCGGCTGTTCGAAGAATTGTTGGTGCCTTTTCCCTTTCCAATACTTCCGGTAATAGATGTATTGCCCGAGAAGTGTGGCGAAATAGGAAACCGGATAAGCCATCCACACGCCGTATAAGCCAAACAGCCGGGAGAAGACAAACGCACATGGGATTTCCACCAAAAGGATGGTTGCGATAATGATGGCGGTGGGCCAGAAAACAGTACCGCTGGAGCGCATCAATCCGGATAAAATCACCGCATGGCCGAGCACGGTGAACGCCCACAAGGTGAAGAACAAAGACTTTTGCGTGATGTCAATGGTGGACGGGTCCGTCAAGAACATGGACAGGATCGGGCGGCTGAACACATAAATGAGAATGGTCAAAAAGCCGCCGACCACGTAGTTCAACCATACAGTGGTTTTGATTAATTCCTCCAGCTTTTCCTGAAGATTGGCCCCGATGAGTTGGGCGCCGAAGATGCCCACGGCGATCGACAAACTCATGGACGGAATGTGCACATAGTTAATGACTTGGTTAATGACTCCGTAAGCGGCCGTTGCCTTGGCCCCGAAATGGTTGACAAACGTGACAATGGCCAATTCCGAAACGGAGATGACAACCATTTGGATGCTGGTCGGCAACCCGATTTTTACCATCAATCGCAAAATTTGCGGGTTCAGTTTCAGCATTTTCAATGTATCTTTGTCCAAGGCAAGCGGGTGTTGCACTTTGAACAAATAAAGGATCAACAGGATAAACGTCACCAGGCTGGCGATGATTTGAGCCAGCGCCGCTCCTTCCAGCCCCATCTGCGGAACGCCCCATCCGAATAAAAACAGGGGGGTGAGCAAAATGGTCAGGGTTGTGCTGACGACCAGAAAATAAAAGGGCGTTTTCGAATCTCCGGTTCCCCGCAACAAGGTGGTGTAAATCACATAAGGAAACAAAAAGGGCAATCCCGTAAAAAGAACATGCATGAATTTGGAAGAATCGCTTTTAATCTCCTCCGAGATTCCCATGAGGGAGAGCAATTGGTCTGAAAATAACCAACCGATGATTAAAGATATGACTCCCAAAATAAAACTAAAAGTGAGCGAAGTGCCGACGGTTTCTTTCATTTTCTCCGTGTTTCTGCTTCCGAAAGCCTGCCCGATGAGCACGGAGCTGGCACTTCCCAGGCCAATCACAAAGGAGATCAAAAAGAAGGTCAGCGGAAATACCGTGCTGGCCGCTGCCAGAGCATTTTCTCCCAGCTGTTTTCCGATCAGAACGGAGCTGACCGTCCCGCCTAAAGATTGCAATGCATTGCTAAAAATTAATGGAATCAAAAACGGGATCATCGTCTTCCAAATCGGTAAAGAAAAATCTATCGAACGCTCTTTTTTGGATTCAGGGATTTTCCTGGCTGATATGGTTTGTTCTTGTTGAGACACGTTGATCCCCCTTTCTTTCAGGTCATTTTTTAGAGGGTTTCACAAAAAAACCCTTTAGCATCATACCATATTGTTTAAAGAAAATCTTTATGAAAATGATAATCTAATTTTATTTTTATTGTTCATAAAAGTAAATGATTGGCAAATAAAAACATGCCAGACATTTTGTCTGGCATGTTGGTTATAAGCGCGAAGGTTCGGGGAGCCAGTTTGAAGGTTTCTCGGGGGAATGGGAAGATGCGGATGATTCGTTCCGGCCGGGTTGGGAGGTGTCCATGACTTCGTTCAGGATCCGGCCTGCCAAGGAAGAGAAATGTGCATCGTCTCTTTGGCGGGGCCGGGGAAGAGTTACCGGAATGTCGGTTGCGACTTTGCCGTCTTTCAGCAAAATGACCCGGTCTGCCAGGGTCACTGCTTCTTCGACGTCATGCGTCACCAACAGAGCAGTGAATTTTTGTTCTTGCCACAGTTCTTCAATTAATTTTTGCATTTCGATCCGGGTGAATGCATCCAAAGCACCCAAGGGTTCATCCAACAACAAAAGGCGGGGGCGGCTGACCAGGGCACGGGCCAGCGCCACCCGTTGCCGTTGCCCGCCGGAGAGAATACGGGGCCATTCATCTTTATACGGAGAGAGTCCCACTTTTTCCAACATCAATTCGGTTTTTTCTTTTCGTTGCTGCTTGTTCCGGATGCCGAGGGCAACATTTTGGAAAACTTTTTTCCATGGCAACAGGCGGGATTCCTGAAACATCATGCGGGCCGCCGGATTGACTCCGGTCAGAAATTCTCCGTCTTGAATTATGTTTCCGCTGCTGGTTTTTTCGATTCCGGCAATCAATCGGAGCAATGTGCTTTTTCCGGTGCCGGAGCGGCCAACCACGGCGATGAATTCTCCCGGGTTGATTTGCAGGTTGATGTGATCCAGAATCAAACGGCCGTCGTATTGTTTTTGCAAGTCTTTCAAGTTGAGCCGGGTTCCGAAAGGTTGACGGTTCAGGTGAAACACCTCCTGAAAATTGCATGGTTACGGTGATTGGGTTTCCCGCCACTTCAGGCAACGGTTCTCCAACATTTTTGCCAAAAGGTCTGCCGCTTTTCCGAGCAGAGCATAGAGCAGAATGCTTAACACCACCACATCCATTTGCATAAATTCCCGGGCATTCATGGCCATGTAGCCGATGCCGGAGTCAAAGGAGATGGTTTCGGCCACGATCAGTGTCAGCCACATGATTCCCAAGGCATAGCGGAGCCCGATGAGGATGGAAGGCAACGCGTTGGGCAAAAGGATGTGCCAGAAAAAATACCAGGGGGTGAGTTGATAAATTTTGCCCACTTCAATCAATCCGGGATCGATGTGGCGGATACCGTGAAACGTGTTTAAATAGACGGGGAAGAAGACCCCGAGGGCAACCAGAAATAATTTGGATTCTTCCCCGATGCCAAACCACATGATGGCAAGCGGAATCAAAGCGAGATGAGGGATGTTGCGCAACATTTGCACCGTGGAATCCAAAAGCTTTTCAGCCACCCGGGAGATTCCGTTTAAAAATCCCAGCAACAGCCCGATCCCGCCGCCGATCCCCAATCCCAAAAGGGCCCGGACCGTGCTGTCGGCAATATGTTGCGGCAATTCCCCGGACCGGGTCAAGCGGACAGCCGCTTCAATCACCGTGAGGGGAGCCGGCAAGGTCCGGTCGGAAATCCAGCCGATACTGCAAAAAATTTGCCAGAGCACGATCAGCAGGGCCGGAACCAGCCAAGACAGGAGAAAATGAAATTTGCGTGCATAATGCCGGATGTTCATTTCACCCCTTCTTTCTTTTGCGGAAGATGATGATTGGCCACGATTTCCCCGAACGGGCTCACGGCGGACGGCCGGGAGTAAAGAGGACTGGCCGGAAGGGACAGTTCCGGGAACAGCCATTCCGCAACCCGGTAGGCCTCTTCCAGATGGGGGTAGCCGGACAAAATAAAGGTTTCGATTCCCAAATCGGCGTATTCCCGGATGCGTTTGGCAACCGTTTGCGGGTCCCCGACCAGCGCTGTGCCGGCGCCGCCCCGGACCAGGCCGATTCCGGCCCACAAATTGGGGCTGATTTCCAGATTGGATTTTTTGCCGTGATGAAGCCGGGTCATGCGTTGTTGGCCGACGGAATCAAAGCGGGAAAAAATATGTTGGGCATTGCGAATGGTCTCGTCATCCAGATGGCGGATCATTTCTTCGGCCGCCTTCCACGCTTCTTTTTCGGTTTCGCGGATGATGACATGCAAGCGAATGCCAAACGTTACGGTTCTTCCTTGTTGAGCGGCAAGCTTGCGGACTTGCTCAATTTTGGAAGCAACTTGGGACGGGGGTTCCCCCCATGTGAGATAGACATCCGCATGTTTTGCGGCCACTTGCATTCCCGCGGGAGAAGAGCCGCCGAAATACAAAGGCGGATGCGGATTTTGGATTGGGGGAAACAGCAGGCTCCCGCCTTTGATATGGAGATGGCGGCCGTGAAAATCCACTTTTTCCCCTTGCATGATCCGGCGAAAGACCGTTAAAAACTCATCAGTCAATTCATAGCGGGTGTCATGGTCGAGATGAATGCCGTCCCCGGCCAGTTCCACCGGATCTCCCCCGGTGACGACATTTAAGAGCAACCGTCCGTTGGACAAACGGTCAAAAGTGGCGGCCATGCGCGCAGAAGCCGAAGGGGAAATGATGCCCGGGCGTACCGCAACCAAAAATTTCATCCGTTTGGTGACCGAAAGCAAAGAGGACGCCACAATCCATGCATCCTCACAGGATCGTCCGGTGGGGATGAGCGCGCCGCTGAAGCCGAGATGATCCACGGCTTGAGCCACTTGAAGCAAATAAGGATACTCGGTGGCGCGCCCTCCGATCGATGTTCCCAAATAACGTCCGTCTCCATGGGTCGGGAGAAACCAAAACAGTTTCATCAATCTCATCCTTTCATTTTATTTTGGTGACCAAATCACATCGCGGACTTGGATGGATTTGGGGATCAGGCCGGTTTCATAGAAAGCCCGGGCGATTTGTTGTTGGTCCTGAACAACGTCCGGACTGATGGGTTCAATCCCGTATTTCGCCCGTCGGATGGCGATATCGACCGGCTTGAAATCCATCCCGATTTGTTTGGCGAGCAATTTGGCGGTTTGATCGGGATTTTGGTTAAACCATTCGGCTGATTTTTGCAATTCATCCAACAGGATCTGAATCTTGTCCGGATTCCCTTGTGCAAAGTCTTTGGACGAGAAATAGTAAGAACGGTTCGATGTGTATCCCTTTGCGTCCGTGAGGATCCGGACGTTCAAATCCGTCTGGGCATCGGCAAAATAAGGATCCCAAATGACCCATGCATCCACACTTTTTCTGATAAAAGCCGCTTTGGCATCCGCCGGCGGCAAATAAACCGGCCGGATATCCGAATACGAAAGCCCGGCTTTTTCCAATGCTTTAAGCAACAGATAATGAACATTGGAGCCCTTATTCAAAGCGACTTTCTTCCCTTTTAATTGCCGGATGTCATGAATGGGTGAGTCATCATGGACGACAATCGCTTCACCCTCGGGCCGTGGCTTGCCGGCTCCGATATACACCAGTGGGGTGCCCGCCGCTTGCGCAAAGATGGGAGGGGTGTTTCCCGTCTCCCCGATGTCAATGCTGCCGGCATGAAGGGCTTCCAGTAGTTGGGGACCGGCCGGAAATTGGATCCACTTTACCCGGATCCCCTGGGATTCGAAGCGTTTTTCCAAGGTTCCGCGGGCTTTCAAGATGCTTAGAACCCCGAATTTTTGGTAACCGATCCGGATTTCGTTTTTGTTGGCTTCACCGGACCGGCAACCAGCGGTCAGAGACAGTAATGCGATGAGAAGAACAACAGGAATCAATCGCAGGCGCATGTTATGTTTCACCTCTTGCTTTAAAAATGAAAAAAAGCCCCGACATCCCTGAATCCAAACAGGGTGTGGGGCCTCCAGTTTTCTGGTCGGCTGTTAAATGTTTTTTTGGTTGGGGTTTGCCCGGTCCGGAGAGGGACGGGATTTTTTCAAGGAGAAACGGTGTTTTTCCGTGCGGTCGATCTGCACAATGTTGGAATCATGGACCGTGATGACGACAGTCCCGTATTCGAGCCCTTCCAGTGATTTTTGAATGCGCAGCATTTGTTCATCCGAAACGGTTGACGGTCTCATCTTGGTTTTCACGCCCCTTTGACACTCGGAATTTGACCTTCCAGCAAGTCCTTCAAAGTGGTCTGTTCCAAACACCGGGCAACAGTGTCCCGGATGAAGGCCCATAAAGGTTTCAACAAACAACCTTCCTCCAGTGGACAGGGATCATAAGCGGTGACACTGACGCATCCCATGGGGGCCAACGGCCCTTCCAGCTGCCGGATCACTTCTCCGATAATGATTTGCTCGGGCGGTTTGCGCAGAAAATAACCGCCCCGGACTCCCCGTTTGCTTTGGACATAGCCGAGGTTTTTCAGCTGAAGCAGGATCTGCTCCAGATAGTTGAGCGGCACCCGGGTTTTTTCGGAGATTTCGGCGCCGGGGATGACTCCGGAATGCTGTGCGAGCAGAATGAGGGTGCGCAAGGCGTATTCGCCACGGGTTGAAACTTTCATCGTTCAATCCCCTTTGCAGTCAGAAACAAGCCAAAGAATCTTGAGTAAATTTGTCGACTTTTCGGCAAAGGTTTGGAAACGGGTGAAACAAGCCGTTTTTGAATGAATTGTTCGTTTCATTATATTCTTTTGAAATTAATGTATTACAAATCTTAGTCCGGGTCAATCGTTATTTTCATAATTTCTCATCGATTTACTATGATTTTATTTTCTGTGATCCGGACAAAATTCATTTTATGAAGCAGATCAGCCGATTTCACAGCCGGGAGCGGTTTTTTGTTAAAATGAAATTAGTATTTTCTGAATTTACCGGGAGGAGATCATGATTCGACTGCAGGAAATCTTAAAGAAAGTGGATGTTTTTCTTCATCCGGAGGATAGCGTGCGGGATGCCGCCGCAAAATTGCTCCGTTCCCCGTCAGAGGCCATCCCCGTGGTGGATCCCCGCGGAACATTTCTGGGCGCCGTCACCCGGGACCATTTGCTGCAAATGGTTTTGCGAAAGCTGCCGCTTCATGCCCCGATCCAAGATCATTTTCCGCAGGATGACTCGTTTGCTGTTTCCAATCCCTCTTGGGAAGAAATCTTGGAAAAAATGGTTCACAGTCAGGTGGAAACCGTTTTTGTGCTGGACCGGGAAGGACAAGTCACCGGTTCGCTTTCCCGGTCGGACCTTCTCAGGATGCTGTTTTCCCGGTGCCGGATGATGGAGAGGATCCTGGAACAAGGAAGTGACGGCTGGTTTTTGGTGAATGAAGAGGAGAAAATGGTTTTTGCCAACCAAAACCTGCTTGAACTCATGGCTTGTTCCGGGAAAGAATGGCTGGGAAAACCGATCGGCCAATTGCTTCCCGGACTGAAGCTGAAAGACATGATGAAAACGGGAAAGGCAGAAGTGTCCGGGTGGTTGGAAGCCAACGGCATCCGGTATCTGGTTCACGGTTGCCCGGTTTTTGAAAACGGGAAGGTGGCGGGGGTGGCCGGAAAAGTGATCTACCGGCATTGGGATCAAATCAAGAAGCGGTTGGAACAGCTGGACGAAGGGTTAAACGCGGAAACCGGCGGAAAGAGGCAGACCAAGCCGTCCCTTTTTACTTGGAAACAGGTAATCAGCCGTGATCCGGAAGTGGAGCGGTTAAAGTGGTGTGCCCGAAAAGCGGCGGCCGGGGATTCAACCATCCTGATCCGCGGGGAAAGCGGAACCGGGAAAGAACTGGTGGCCCATGCCATTCATGTTGACAGTCCGCGCAGAAACGGACCGTTTGTCACCGTCAATTGTGCGGCTGTTCCCGAACATTTAATGGAAGCGGAATTTTTCGGATACGATGAGGGGGCATTTACCGGAGCCGGAAAGAAAGGAAAGCCCGGCAAATTGGAATTGGCGGATGGTGGCACGTTGTTTTTGGATGAAATTGGAGACATGTCTTTGAAACTGCAAGCCAAACTGCTCCGGGTGCTGGAGGAAAAATCATTTTACCGGGTCGGCGGCACCAGACGGATTGAAACCGATGTCCGGATCATCGCCGCGACCAATCAATGCCTGGAAGAGATGATCCGAAAGGGAACGTTCCGGGAGGATCTTTTTTACCGGTTGAACGTCATTGCGCTAAACATCCCGCCGCTGAGAAAACGGAAGCAGGATATTTTGCCGTTGTGCCGCCACTTTGTCAAAGAACTGAATCAAAAGCTGAGGACCGCCATCACCGGAATCGATCCGGAAGCGGAACAGATTTTGTTGAATTATCATTGGCCCGGCAATGTCCGTGAATTAAAAAACACCTTGGAACGGGCGATGATTTTTGCCGGGCATGGCATCATCCGGTGGCAGGATCTCCCCTCTCCCCTGCGGGACCTGAAAGAAACCGCATGCCAAAAGGAGGATGGTTTGCTGAAACAAGCCGAAAAAAATGCAATCTGCCAGGCGCTTTTGGAGACGGGAGGCAATAAAGTGAAAGCGGCCCGTCTGTTGGGAATCAGCCGTTCTGTTTTATACGAAAAATTGAAAAAGTATGAACTGTCCAGTGCGTTTTGAAAGAAAAAACCCCCGGGGGCCATCCTGCTGTCCGGAATCCGGACACCGGCCTTGGGCAAGTGTCCGGTTTTTCGGAGCCAACCCGCTCCGGGAGAAAGGGAGTGAAGGATTTTCCGGCCTTTTTCCCCGCACACTGTTGGCATTGGATTTGCTTATTTGTAAGGATGGATAACAAGGAATCTGGGGGGATTTTGGGGAATGCGTGCCACCATGATGAATTATCCGCTGACGTTGTCGCATTTATTGGAAAGGGCCAATGATTTGTATGGTTCTGTTGAAATCGTCTCCCGAATGCCGGACCGTTCGTTGCATCGGTACACTTACGCGGATTTTTACCGGCGTGCCCGGATGTTGGCCGGCGCATTGGAACAAGCCGGCTTGAAAAAAGGGGACCGGGTGGCCACCTTGATGTGGAATCATTATATACACCTGGAAGCGTATCTTGGTGTCCCGGTGGCCGGCGGGGTTTTGCACACGCTGAATTTGCGCCTTCATCCCACGGAAATTGCTTATATCATCCGGCATGCGGGGGACCGGTTTTTGATCGTCGATGATATCCTTTTGCCGCTTCTGGAAAAATTCCGGGATCAAATTGACGTGGAAAAGATCTTTGTTGTCCCGCTCACCGGCCAACCGGTTCCTTCCTTCGCTGAAGATTACGAACAGTTCCTGGTGAGTGCCGGCGATTCCTTTTCTTATGCCAGGCTGGACGAAAATGACGCCGCGGTGATGTGCTATACTTCCGGAACAACCGGAAAGCCGAAAGGCGTGGTTTATTCCCACCGGGCTTTGGTGCTGCATTCCTTTATGTTGGGGCTCAAAGACGGGTTGGGGATTTCCGGTGAGGATGCCGGGATGCCCATTGTTCCCATGTTTCATGTCAATGCCTGGGGTCTTCCTTTTGTTTCGGTGATGTTGGGCGTCAAGCAAGTGTTTCCCGGTCCGTTCCTGGATGCCGAAAGCCTTCTGGACTTGATGGAAAAAGAAAGAGTGACCTTTGCGGCCGGGGTTCCCACCATCTGGTTTGATGTGTTGAACAAGCTGGACGAAAATCCGGACCGGTGGGATCTGGATCCGGAGCTCAAGCTTTTGATCGGAGGGGCTGCCCCACCGGAATCGTTGATCCGGGGATTGGAACGGCATCGCTTGCAAGCGGTGCACGGATGGGGAATGACCGAGACCACGCCGGTGGCCACCGTATCCCATTTGAAGCCTCATTTAAAAGAAAGACCGGCCGATGAACAATTGGCATACAAATTAAAACAGGGATTGCCCGTTCCGTTTGTCGAAATCCGGGTGATGGACGGGGATCGGGAAGTCCCCTGGGATGGAAAAACGATGGGAGAGCTCCAAATCCGCGGTCCTTGGGTTACCGCCGGTTATTATAACCGTCCGGATGCCAAAGAGGTGTTGACAGACGATGGTTGGTTTCAAACCGGGGATGTGGCAACGATTGATCCGGAAGGTTATATGAAGATCACCGACCGGACAAAAGATCTGATCAAATCCGGGGGGGAGTGGATCAGTTCTGTGGATTTGGAAAATGAACTGATGGCCCATCCTTCGGTCAAGGAAGCCGCGGTGATCGCCATGCCGCATCCCAAATGGCAGGAGCGCCCGCTGGCAGTCGTCGTGCTGAAAGAAGGAAAAAAAGCCGGCAAAGAGGAGTTGCGTGCATTTTTGGCTTCGAAGTTCAGTAAATGGTGGCTGCCGGATGAGTTTGTTTTTACGGATTCCATCCCGCGCACCTCAGCGGGGAAATTCTCTAAAATGGAATTGCGTAAGAAATATATCAAAGGTTGATTCACTTTTTAAAGGGGGAACGCTTCGTTCATGTACCCAACCATCGGGAAGATCCTGGAGCAAACGGTTCAAAAGGATCCGGACAAAGAAGCGCTGTTTGATGCAGAGAAGAACCGGCGATTTACTTACCGGATGTGGGATCGCGAAGTGAACCGGCTGGCCCAGGCGTTTTTGGCGGCCGGGGTGAACAAAGGGGACCGGGTTACCACATACCTTTTTAATTCCGTGGAGTTGGTCACTGCTTTCTTTGCCTGTGCCAAAATCGGCGCGGTCTTCAACCCGGTCAATTTCCGTTTGACGGCCGAAGAAGTGGCTTATATTTTGCATGATGCCGAACCCAAAATTGTTTTGTTTGAAAAAGCCTTGGAAAATCCGATTGCAAAGATTTACGGGAGATTTCCCCGGACTTCGTTTTGGATGACGGACGGGGACCCTCCCCATTATGCTGAAAGTTACCATGAACGGGTCCGGCTGGCTCCGGATGACCGGCCGGAAGCGGAGGTGTCGGAAGAGGACCTGTACGGCATCATGTACACCAGCGGAACCACCGGCCGGCCCAAAGGTGTGATGCACCGCCATCGCGACATGATTGAGCAAAGCCTGATCATGTTGGCGATGATGCGTTTGACTCCGAAAGACCGGGGGCTGGTGACTGCTCCCATGTTTCATTGCGCCGAACTGCATTGTGCGTTTTTGCCGAGGGTGCATATCGGAGCCGGACAGGTGATCATGCGCCAATTTGATCCGAAACGGGTATTAAAGCTGGTGCAGGAGGAGAAGGTCACCGTCTTTTTTGCCGCTCCCACCATGTGGAACATGTTGTTGCAGGAAGATTTGTCGCGGTACTGTTTGTCGTCGTTGCGCCTGGGGTTGTACGGCGGGGCTCCCATGGCTCCGGCATTGATTCAACGTTGCCGGGAGAAGCTCGGCATCGGTTTGGTTCAGGCCTACGGAATGACGGAAATGGGACCGGCGGTCACCTTTTTGTTGGAAGAGGAACAGATCACCAAAGCCGGGTCTGCCGGAAAGCCTTGTTTAAACCATGAGGTCCGGGTGGTGCGTGTCAGGGAAGGGGCGCCGTCGGATCCGGAGAATGTGCTCAAACCCGGTGAGACCGGGGAGATTCTCGTCCGGGGATCTTGCATGATGAAAGGATATTACCGCAACGAAGAGGAGACCCGCAAATCGCTGCATCAAGGGTGGTACCATACCGGGGATCTGGGTTATGTGGATGAAGACGGATATTTGTGGGTGGCCGACCGTTTGGATGATATGATCATCAGTGGCGGGGAAAACATTTATCCGCGGGAAGTGGAGGATGTGCTGTATGAGCACCCCGGGGTGTTGGATGTGGCGGTGTTGGGGGAACCGGATGAAACTTGGGGAGAGCGGGTGGTGGCTTATGTCGTCAAAAAAGACCAGGGGGTGACGGCAGACGCATTGGACCGGTTTTGCCGGCAAAGCGAAAAACTGGCCCGTTACAAACGGCCGAGAGAATACCGGTTTGTCAAGCAGCTTCCCCGCAACGCCAGCGGGAAAATTCAGAAGTTTCTTTTGCGCAACCAACACAAAAACCAAGCCTGATGAAACGTGAAAAAAGAAAAAAGGAGCGATGGACCATGCGGGAGGCAGTCATCATCGAAGCAGTTCGCACGCCGATTGGGCGGCGAAACGGCGCTTTAAGCGGAATCCGCCCGGACGATTTGGCGGCTATGGTGTTGAAAGAGGTGGTCCGGCGGGCCGGAATCCCTCCGGAACTGGTGGAAGATGTGTTGATGGGGTGTGTGACGCAAACCGGCGAACAAGCAAGAGATATCGGGAGATTGGCTGCATTGATCGCCGGATTTCCGGTAGATGTGCCCGGGGTCACCATCGACCGGCAATGCGGTTCCAGCCAGCAAGCCGTCCATTTTGCGGCCCAGGCGATTTTAAGCGGGGATATGGATGTGGTCGTGGCGGCCGGCGTGGAAAGCATGTCCCGCGTGCCGATGTCTTCCAATTTTCAAGGCGCCGCCTTCAGTAAACAACTTACCTCCCGGTATGAGATGATCCATCAAGGCTTGTCGGCGGAGCGCATTGCCGACAAATGGGGGTTTTCACGGGAGCAACTGGACGAATTTTCCCTCCTGAGCCATGAAAAAGCAGTCCAGGCACGCAAAGAAGGGCGTTTCAAGCAAGAGATCATGCCGGTTGCCGTCCGGTTGCCCGACGGAAGCGAACAGGTGATGGATCAGGACGAAGGGCCGCGGGAAGACACTTCCATGGAAAAACTGGCCGCTTTGTCCCCTTCCTTTGTGGAGAACGGAAAAATTCATGCCGGCAACTCCAGCCAAATCAGTGACGGCGCGGCGGCTATTTTGTTGATGTCCCGCGAAAAAGCGGAACAGCTGGGGTTAAAGCCCCGCTTTCGCATCTTGTCCCGTGTGGTGACCGGGTCCGATCCGACCCTGATGCTGACCGGACCCATTCCGGCAACGGAAAAGGTGCTTAAAAAAGCGGGATTGAAATTGGAAGAGATCGATCTTTTTGAAGTGAATGAAGCCTTTGCGCCGGTGCCGCTCGCTTGGCTTTGTGAAACGGGCGCCGATCCGGAAAAATTGAATCCCAACGGCGGGGCGATTGCACTCGGACATCCGCTCGGGGCTTCGGGAGCCCGATTGATGACGACCCTGGTGCATGAATTGGAACGAAGCGGCGGCCGGTACGGACTGCAAACCATGTGCGAGGGATACGGCATGGCCAATGCAACCATTATTGAACGGCTGGACGGATAAAAGGGTGAAAATGAGAAAAGGACGGTTGAACCTGCAGCTCAACCGTCCTTTTTATTTGATCAACCGTTGGCGCAGGGCTTTGGCAACCGCTTCGGCCCGGTTTTTGGCGTGCAGTTTTTTAAAGACCGACCGGATATATTCATTCACGGTGTGTTCGCTGATTTTCAGTTTGGCGGCGATCTGTTTGGTGCTTAATCCGTCGGCGCTGAACCGGAGAATTTGCTTTTCCCGGTGGGTGAGCGGGGAGGAAAGTTGAAGGGGCGACGCGTTGGCATAAAGTTTGGTGCGTAAATTCCGGGATACGCGGGTCAACAGGGAGCGGATGATTTCGATGGTGGTTTGTGAAACGTCGAAAGGCCTTCCGTTTTGATCCAACAAAAGCACCCCGGTGACATGATGGTTCTCTTCAAACAAAGGAGCGACCAAAAGAGAAGTTAAACGGAAATGCCGGATGTGATGTTTCGGCAGCAGATGGTGAACCTGCCGGAAATACACCGGGCGTTTGACATCAAACAATTTGGAAATCCCAGGCACATTCTGTTCGGATTCATGAATCCGCTGAATTTCTTCCAACGGCACATTATACGAGCAAATCCCTTCCACCTTCTTTAATAAGGGATAGTACCAAAAAAAGGCGCTGCGTTGAAAGCCGGTCAGGCGGCAGATTTGTTTCATGCTGGTGAGCAAGGTTTCCTTGACGCCGCTGGTGGAAAGCAACGTGTCATCAAATTCCAGAATCGCTTCATATTGCCGGAGGGTGTCATACAACGGGCCGCTGGTATATTGCCGGGAAAACTGCAGGGCATGCCGGATCCAACTCGCAATTTCCCGGGCATAAGACCGGGACAAAGCATTTTTGCTGCCTGAAATGGCCAGCGTGAGATGTTGGTTGACGGGTTCGGTGAACCCCCGGGCTTTTCCCTGGAGGATGCGACGGACAAATAAAGTTTGTCTCTCCGTGGGGTATGCCGCAACCCATCGGTTGTTCCGCGGATGATGGACTGCCAGGTCCAGAATTTTTCCTTCGGAAGTGAGCACCGCCATTTTGCTCCACCGGACATCCGGACGGATTTTTAATCCTTGCAGCAGTTGAACCAGCGGGGAATGAGACCGGATGTGAGGAGAATCAAAAGCGCGGAGTGACAAAAACGGCCGTTGCATCAGGGCCAGGTTGATGTTCATGCACAGCGTGTGGATCTTGTGAAAGGCCTGTTGGACAAACGAAGGATCTTGCGATTCCATGACCAATTCCATGAGGATTTGTTCCAAGGATCCGACGGCAAACATCCAATGTTTCGGATCGACGGCCGGTGATTCACCCATCATCCGTTGTTGCAACCGGTCAATCCAAGCGTTTTCGTCGGAAAATGCGAGATCCAGGTGATCAAGCAGGAAAGAGAAGAGACGGGACAGAGCGGCTTTTTGTTCATCCGGGGCATTCCACTTGGATAATTTCAAATGCCATCGTGCCAAACATTCCGGATATCTGCCGGAGATCAGATCAAGCAGTTGCTCTATTTCCATGGCCAACCCCCTAAAAACCTTGGTTTTAGGGGTATTATAACCCAGAATTTCAGGGATTGTCCAAATATTTCAAATAAAATAACATTTAATTGAAATGGTTGGATGTGTGTAAAGAAGGAGCGCAAAGGCGTTTTGCTGTTGTAAGCGGTGACATCTTGTTTGAATCATTGAGGGGGGAACGATTGTGCGGGAACTGAAAACAACCGGTGAAAAGGGATTGGATCATTCGCTTTTGCCCATGCGGTTATATCACAAGGCGAAAAAGTTGGGGGTCTGGGATCCGAAAGACATTGATTTTACCCAAGATAAAGAAACATGGCAAACCTTCACGGACGATGAAAAAGAAGCGAGTCTTCGCTTGGGGGCGATGTTTCAGGCGGGGGAAGAAGCAGTGACCCGGGATTTGCTTCCGCTCATCCGGGTGATTTCCATGGAAGGGCGTTTGGAAGAGGAATTGTATTTGACGACATTTCTGTTTGAAGAAGCGAAACATACCGAGGTATTCCGGAGGTTTTTGGATGAAGTGGTCGGCGGGGCCGGGGATTTGACGATTTATCATCAGAGCCACTTTAAGAAAATTTTTTACGAGTACCTGCCGCAGGCGATGGAACGTCTGATTGATGATCCGTCACCGGAAGCGCAGGCGGAAGCTTCGGTTACTTATAACATGGTGGTGGAAGGAATCCTGGCCGAATCCGGTTATCATGCATTTTATACCGCATTAAAGGGACAACTGGCCATGCCCGGGATGTTTGAAGCCGTTACGAATTTGAAACGAGACGAAGCCCGGCATATCAGTTACGGGAGCTATCTTTTGCAGCGGCTCATTTCAGAGCATGATCACATATGGGATGTGGTTGTCAAACGGATGGAGTTGCTGCTTCCGCATGCAATTGGTGTGGTGGATGAAATCTTCGGCACGATGGATCCGTTTCCGTTTGATCTCAAAAAAGATGACATTGTTGCTTTTGCAATGAAACAGTTTCAAACACGCATGGAAGTGCTCCGGCGGGCGCGCGGAAAAACGCCGGATGAAATTTATTCCATCAGCGAAAAAGATGTCGGCTTGACGGATGAATAATTTTGCATTGGATCAGGCGGACCCGGTGTCCGCCTGTCTTAATCTTTGGAAGGGGGGATGGGTGTGTCCGTCGTGTCGGCGAAAGAGGTTTCGGATTTGGAGTTGGATCAGGCGAGGCGGGAAATTCTTGAAATGCGTTTGAAAATCACGAGAAGTCAACGGTATCGCACCATTGCCGGAATCTTTGCCAAGCACGGGTTGCTTCACTTGTTGGAAGACCGCGGGTTGTTCCGGCTGTTTTTTAAAAAGCGGACCCGGGAAGAAGAAGAAAAACTGCACCGGTTCGGACGCAGGCTGCGGATGGTTTTTGAGGAACTGGGTCCCACTTTTATCAAACTGGGACAAGTTCTTGTTTCCCGGCAGGAAATCATTCCCGAGCCGGTGACGACGGAACTTTCGGAGTTGTTAAACGAAGTTCCTCCCATGCCTTTCCGCTATATGGCCGCGGTGATGGAAGACGGGCTTCCGGAAGGATTAAAGGAGTTTGAGTGGATTGACCCGGAACCGGTCGGATCCGCTTCATTGGCCCAAGTGTACCGTGCACAATTAAAGGATGGACGGGTTTGTGCCGTCAAAGTGGTCCGCCCCATCGTGGACAAACTGTTTGAAACGGATATTTCCATCATCCAAAAATTTGCCGGCCGGTTGCAAAAAAGGCTCCCTCCCCCATACGCAGCTTCAGTGGATTTAAACGGGTTGGTCCGTGATTATTACAGCAGTTCGACCAACGAACTGGACATGCTGGCCGAAGCCCGGACCATGAAAGAGCACCGGGAGATGATGAAGGATTTTGAGACCATTTCCGTCCCCGAAGTGTACAAGGTTTCAAAAAATGTCCTGGTGATGGAGTATGTGGACGGTTGGAATCTCAAAGAATTTCCGGTGGATTTTCTCACGTTTGAAGAACGGTTTATGCGGATGGTCGATTTGGCCCATTATTATGTCAAAACGTTTTCCGAAGGATATTATCATGGTGATCCGCACGGTTCCAACATCATGATCGATAAGCACACGAAAAAGGCGTATGTGATTGACTGGGGAATGGTTGGGCGGGTGGATTCCCTCCATACCGAAGCCATTTTCCGCATGTTGCTTCACACCCGCTTGAATCAGGCGGAAGATGCGGCGGAAGCCGTTTTGGATATTATCCAACCGACGCCTTACACCGATCCGATCCGCTTAAAAGATCAGTTGCGTTCCCATTTTGTGCACTATGTGAACAGTGATCAGGCGGGCAAATACAATTGGGGGAATCTCTTGATCCAGGCGATTGTGATCGGGGTGAAAAACCATTGCCGCATTCCCAATGCCATGGCTTTGTGGGCAAAAGGATTCACGGCCGCAGAAGGGACGGCACGGTGGTTGTGCCCGGAAATCAGTTACCACACGGTTGTGGAATCGGCCGATGTGCAAATCTTGAAAAGCTGGTTGTCGCGGAGGTTTAACTACCGGGCCAATGCCAGTTGGATCAGTGAAGTGGCGAAGCTGACCGGCACTTTGCCGCGCAGGCTGAACAAAATCCTGGAGCGGCTTGCGTGGAATGACTGGAAAGTGGTGGTGGAAAACCGGACCGATGATCATTTGGTCCGGCAAATGAACAAGATGGTCAACCGGATGGCGTTGGCTTGGCTGGCAAGCGGCTTATTCGTGGGATCGGCAGTTTTTCTTGCTTTTGGAAATGAATGGATGCAGTCAGTCCAGTCGATCAAATGGTTGATGCAAGGAATGCTGTGGGGGGCATCGGCGCTGAGTGTTTACCTGTTATGGAGAGTGTTCCGTTCCAAAAGAGCTTGACGGGATGACGGGAAGGGGGATGGCGTTGAAAGAGCGCAAAATGACCATGGAAGAGCGAATCGAAGCTTTCTTCCGGCAATCCGGCGGCCCAAACAACAGCAAAATCGAAAAGCTCTTGGATGAACATTTGCGAAACGGAAAAGACCACGGAATGCCGGGAAGGAAAGAAACGTTTGAGGATGCGGTCATCTGGACGGTTATGCATGATCCCAGCCTGTTGCTCTTGTTTGAGCGGATTTAAAAGTGGAGGACGGGGCGTTCAGAAAAGCAACAACAGCTTTTACAGTTGGAAGAAAAGATCAAAAACTTGGAAACGGAAATTAAAAAATTGACAGAAAAAATAAAACCTTACGTTTAGGCTGAAATTATTTTCAGATTCGGGTAAGATGTAGAAGAGGAGGCGATGAAACATGCCAAACTTGGAACAATTAACTTTGCCTGTGGTTGCAGCGCCGATGTTTCTGGTATCCGGCCCGGAATTGGTGATCGAGTGTTGCAAAGCCGGAATCGTCGGTTCATTTCCTTTGTTAAATGCAAGGACGTCCGAAGATTTGGATGTTTGGATGAAAAAAATTACGGAATCCATCGAAGAATTGGAAAAAAACCAAACCGTGGCCCCTTGGGCGGTCAACCTGGTGGTGCACCGGACCAACCGGAGATATGAGGAAGATTTGAAAGCGATCCAAAAATACAAGCCGCCCATTGTGATCACGTCCCTCGGCAATCCGGCGCCCGTGGTGGATGTTGTGCACGAATACGGCGGATTGGTGTTTTCGGATGTGAGCACTTTGCCTCATGCCAAAAAAGCCGCGTCTGCCGGTGTTGACGGATTGATTCTGGTTTGTTCCGGCGCAGGGGGGCATGGCGGGACGATCAACCCGTTTGCGTTCATTGGTGAAGTGCGCAAATTTTGGAACGGAAAGACGATTCTGGCCGGAAGTATTTCCAACGGCCGCGATATCCTGGCAGCCAAAGTAATGGGAGCGGATCTCGCTTACATGGGGACGCGTTTCATTCCGACGGTTGAAAGTTTGGCCAGTGAAGATTACAAAAACATGCTGATTGAGTCAGACTTGGATGATATCATCTACACCGACGCATTCAGCGGTGTCAATGCCAACTATTTGAAACCGAGCATCGAAAGAGCCGGTTTGGATCCGGAGCACTTGGAGAAAAAGGGAACCGTCGATTTCTCCAAAATGAATGAAACCGGTCCCAAAGCATGGAAAGACATTTGGTCGGCCGGCCACGGAGTGGGTCAGATCCGGAAAGTCCAAACCGTTCAGGAAGTGGTGGCGGAGCTGAAGCGGGAATACGAGGAAGCGGTTGGAAAAATCTCTTAAAAGACGGAAAAGGGACGACCCGGAAAACCGCGGTGATTGGCGTTCATTCGTTGCCATCCGGGCCGTCCGGCATTTTTTGTCCCGGGATCACGGATAAAAAGAGGAAAAAGAAAGGATGAAACGAATATTTATAGTTAATTGTTGATCTTCTTTACAAGATGAGATCACATGGTTTAACATAGTGGCTGTTGGTATGGGATACATAATGATGAATAGTAAGTTCCCCGGGTTTATAGGGGCTTTTTTCCTGTTCATGGATGTTTGATGTTTATTGAAAAGTTGCTTTACTGTGTTATAATGAAGTGGTTATTGCGGGGAGCGATACTAGTGAATCGGACTGATCATACCATATGATAGATTTGTGATGCAGGAGGTAACTGTGTAATGAAGGCAAGCTGGGAAAAAACAGAAAAAAACAAAGGTATCCTTACGGTCGAAACAGATGAGCAATCGGTTCAAGACGCACTGGACCAAGCGTTCAAAAAAGTGGTCAAACAAGTGAATGTCCCCGGATTCCGCAAAGGGAAAGTGCCGCGTGCCATCTTCGAAAAACGGTTTGGCGTCGAAGTGTTGTATCAGGACGCTCTCGATATCCTGCTGCCCAAAGCTTATGAACAAGCTGTGGAAGAAACGGGAATCGTGCCGGTGGACCGTCCGGAGATCGACATCGAGCAACTGGAAAAAGGCAAATCGTTGATCTTCAAGGCGACGGTGACCGTGAAACCGGAAGTGGAACTCGGTGAATACAAAGGATTAGAAGTGGAAGTGGATGAAGAACAATTCGCCGTGAAACCCGAAGATGTGGAAAAAGAACTCGAACGCATGCAAAAACAACAAGGTCAATTGGAACCGGTGGAAGATGGAACCGTGGAAAAAGGCGACCGTGTGATCATTGACTTTGAAGGATTTGTCGACGGAGAACCTTTTGAAGGCGGGAAAGCAGAACAATACACGCTGGAAGTCGGTTCCGGAACGTTTATCCCCGGTTTTGAAGACCAGCTGATCGGCATGAAGGCCGGAGAAGAAAAAGAAATTCAAGTCACCTTCCCGGAAGAATACCATGTTGAAGATTTGAAAGGGAAACCGGCCACCTTCAAAGTGAAACTTCACGAAATCAAACGGTTGAACCTGCCGGAGCTGGACGACGAATTTGCTCAGGATGTCAGCGAGTTTGACACGCTCGAAGAATTGAAAGCCGACATCGAGAAAAACATGAAAGAAAAAGCGGAAAAAGACAAAGAAAACTTCATCCGCAATGAACTGGTGGAAAAAGCGGCGCAAAATGCAACAGTGGAAATTCCGGAAGTGATGATTGAAAACGAAACGGAAAACATGTTGCGCCAATTTGAACAACGCTTGATGTACCAAGGCTTGAACCTGGAAACCTATGCGCAATTCACCGGCCAGGATCAAGAAGCGTTAAAAGACCAGTTCAAAGAAGATGCGGAAAAACGCGTTCGCGCCGATCTTGTTTTGGAAGCCATTGCCAAAGAAGAGCAAATTGAAGTCAAAGATGAAGAAGTGGAAGAAGAAATCAAACAAATGGCTGAAGAAATGGGCCGCGAAGCGGATGAAGTGCGCCGCATTCTGGAAAATCAAGGTGCCCTTGATTCCGTGAAGGATCAACTTCGCATGAAGAAAACGATCGATCTACTTGTATCGAACAGTAAAAATAAGGCATAATGATGATAGGAGATGAAGTGAGGCACGTGAAAACGTGCCTTGTTTTTCAAATTTTTCACTCCGAAATGAGGTGTTTTTAATGCCTTTGGTGCCAATGGTGGTAGAACAGACCAATCGGGGAGAGCGCTCCTACGATATCTATTCCAGACTGTTGAAAGACCGCATTATCTTTTTGGGAGGGCCCATTGATGATAATGTGGCCAATTTGGTTGTTGCCCAATTGCTGTTTTTGAGTGCGGAAGACCCGGAAAAAGACATTTATTTGTACATAAATTCACCAGGTGGTTCCGTAACCGCCGGTATGGCGATTTACGACACCATGAATCATGTTCAGCCGCAAGTCTCCACCATTTGCGTCGGGCTTGCCGCCAGCATGGGAGCCTTTTTGCTGGCCGCCGGTGCGAAAGGAAAGCGCTTGGCGCTGCCAAACAGCGAAGTGATGATTCACCAACCTCTGGGAGGCGCCCGGGGACAAGCGACAGACATAAAAATTCATGCAGACTGGATCCTGAAGACTAAAGAGAGAATCAACCGGATCTTGTCTGAACGAACGGGGCAACCGATTGACAAGATCGCCCGGGACACGGATCGCGATTATTTCATGAGTGCCGAAGAGGCCAAGGAATACGGCATCGTGGACCAGGTGATGGCCATCAATCGTTGAAAGGGGTGAGAGAGAAGATGTTTAAGTTCAATGAAGAAAAAGGACAATTGAAATGTTCTTTCTGTGGAAAATCCCAGGATCAGGTGCGCAAGCTGGTCGCCGGACCTGGTGTATATATCTGTGACGAATGCATTGAATTGTGCAATGAAATTGTGGAAGAAGAATTGGGCAATGAAGAAGAAATCGATCTGCAAAACTTGCCCAAACCACAAGAGATCTGCGCTATTCTGGAGGAATACGTCATAGGTCAGGAAGAAGCGAAGAAAGCTTTGTCCGTTGCGGTTTACAACCACTATAAGCGGATCAATTCTTCGCAGAAATCCGATGATGTTGAACTGCAAAAAAGCAACATCATGATGGTGGGACCGACGGGGAGCGGGAAAACCCTTCTTGCCCAAACATTGGCCCGCATCCTGAATGTCCCGTTTGCGATTGCGGACGCGACTTCGCTGACGGAAGCGGGTTATGTCGGGGAAGACGTGGAAAACATCCTGCTCAAATTGATCCAAGCGGCGGATTACGATATTGAAAAAGCGGAACGCGGGATCATCTACATTGATGAGATTGACAAAGTCGCCCGCAAATCTGAAAATCCGTCGATCACCCGTGACGTGTCCGGTGAGGGTGTCCAACAGGCGTTGCTGAAGATTTTGGAAGGAACCGTAGCCAGTGTGCCGCCGCAAGGAGGGCGCAAACACCCGCACCAGGAGTTCATCCAAATTGACACCAGCAACATTTTGTTTATTTGCGGGGGCGCCTTTGACGGATTGGAAACGATCATCAAACGGCGGATCGGCAAGAAAGTGATCGGTTTTGGAATGGACCAGCAAAACGTCAACATGACACCGGGCGAATACCTGAAGCTGGTGTTGCCTGAAGACCTCTTGAAGTTTGGTCTCATTCCGGAATTTGTGGGAAGGCTTCCGGTTATTTCCACATTGGAACCGCTCGATGAGAAAGCGCTGGTGCGCATCTTGCTCGAGCCCAAAAATGCACTGGTGAAACAGTACAAAAAACTGTTGGAAATGGACAATGTCGAATTGTCCTTTGAACAAGACGCGCTGGAGGCCATTGCCAAAGAAGCCATCAAGCGCAAAACGGGGGCCCGGGGACTCAGGGCGATCATCGAGTCCATCATGCTGGATGTCATGTTTGAATTGCCTTCGCGCGATGATATCGTCAAATGTGTCATCACCAAGGACACGGTGGTGCAAGGGGGAAGCCCGAAACTTTACACCCGTGAAGGGCGCGTCATTACAACAAAAAAAGAAGAATCTGCTTGAGGAAGAATGGGATTTGGGCATCTGCTGGAGAAATAGCAGATGCTTTTTTCTATGGTTCATGATATGTTAAAATGTAGTAGTTTCTGATCGAATTAGAAGCAGTTCTACGTCGCGGGTAGAGCTGCTTTTTCGATTAACAAAGGGGTGAGGAAATTTGTTACAAATCGTTTCAGTGGAGCGAGAAAAATTTTTGGATTTCGTTGAGACGCAACCTTACAGAAATTTCTTACAGTATCCGTCTTGGGCGGACTTGAAGTCCGAATGGAAATGGTTACATGAATTTTTGGGATGGGCGACGAAAGACGGCAAATTGGTGGGCGGAGCTGTTGTATTATACAGGAAGGTGCCCGGATTAAATAAATATTTGGCATACATACCCCGAGGACCGATGATCGATTGGTTTTCAAGTTATTCCCTGACCGATTGGTTCCATCCTTTGTTTCACCACTTGAAAAACCGTAATGTATTCTCCGTGAAAATGGATCCGCCGCTTGTCAGCAAAAAGTGGTCTGCGAACCGGATTTCCCAAGCTGTTCAGGAATTTAAATCCCATGGATTGAAAAATAAACGTTTGACAGACATTTTGCCGGATCAGGTCTTCAATGCGGTGGAATATGTGAAACAGGAATTGGCGGAGATGGGATGGAGACAAAACGGCGGGGAAGACAGTTTCGACACCGTGCAACCGCAGTTTGTCTTTCGCCTGAACATGAAAGGAAAATCGTTGGAGCAGATTTTTTCGGGTTTCCATCCGGACTGGCAACAAAGGATCCGGGACGCGGAAAACAGCGGAGTGCATGTTTACCTGGGAACCGAAAACGATTTGCCGGAGTTTCACGAGTTGCTCTCGCTGACGGCCAAACGGGAACAATCCAATGTCCGGGATGTTTCTTATTTTGAAAAAATGTTTGAAACATTGGTATTGGAAAATCCTTACCGGATCCGGCTTTATTTGGCACGGAAAGACAATCAGTTGTTAAGCGCCTCGCTGGCGGTGAGAGTGGACGGGCATACATGGGATTTGTACAATGCCCGGCGCAGTGATTCATACGAAGATCCGTCCGCGTACCTGCTGCGTTGGAAGATGATTCAGGATGCTTACCGGCATGGCGACACCATATTTGATTTCCGGGGAATTTCCACGGTTTTGGATGAAAACAACCGGTTATTTGAATTGCTGCAATTTAAAATGGGTTTTGGCGGTGAAGCCTGTCAATTTATGGGAGAATGGGATTACCCGGTCATCCCGATGCTGCACTGGGCTTTCGACATGTACATGAAAAGCCGTTGATGCCACGATTTTGGTGCTTTTTGGCTATTGAAAAAGCATGAGTATCCCTTTCCTCCTGCGGTCATAATACAGAAAAAGCAGACGGTGTCTGTCCAAATTGCAGGGAGGAAAGGAAGGGGCCTATGAACTGGACTTCTTTACTTATGTTTTTACAAGTGTTTTTCTCCATCATTATCGGGATTTATTTCTGGAGTTTGTTAAAAAGCCAACAATCCAGCCGCAGTGCGGTAAATAAAGAATCACGCAAAGAATTGGAAAGGCTCCGGTCCATGCGCGAGGTCTCTTTGACCGAACCCCTGGCGGAAAAAACCAGGCCGGCCAAACTGGAGGACATTGTCGGACAAGAAGAGGGCATTCGTTCGTTAAAGGCGGCGTTGTGCGGACCGAATCCGCAGCATGTCCTGATTTACGGGCCGCCCGGAGTCGGGAAAACAGCGGCTGCGCGCCTGATTTTGGAGGAAGCGAAAAAGAACCGTTTCTCTCCCTTTAATGAAAAATCCAAGTTCATTGAAATCGATGCGACCACGGCCCGCTTTGATGAACGGGGCATTGCCGACCCTTTGATCGGTTCGGTGCATGATCCGATTTATCAGGGAGCCGGAGCCATGGGAATCGCCGGGGTTCCCCAACCCAAACCGGGAGCGGTGACCAAGGCGCATGGCGGGGTTTTGTTTATCGATGAAATCGGGGAATTGCATCCCGTGCAGATGAACAAACTGTTAAAAGTGTTGGAAGACCGCAAGGTGTTTTTGGAAAGTGCCTACTACAATGAAGAAGACACCAATACCCCCCGGCATATTCATGACATTTTCCAAAATGGTTTGCCGGCTGATTTTCGCCTCATTGGTGCAACCACACGACCTCCTGAAGAAATTCCTCCGGCCATCCGGTCACGCTGCATGGAGATTTTTTTTCGACCGCTGTTGGCGCATGAAATCGAGAAAATCGCCACCGATGCCCTGGAGAGGATTCATTTTGATTACAGCCCGGAAGCCGTTCAGGTGATCATGCGTTATGCGATGAACGGGCGCGATGCGGTGAATATTGTCCAAACCGCAGTGGGCGTGGCGTTGAGTGAACAGCGCAACCGGGTGGAAGCCCGTGACGTGGAATGGGTTGTAAACAGCAGTCAGTTAAATCCGCGCCCGGAATTGAAAATGCCGGAAAAAGCACAAGTGGGGCTCGTCACCGGATTGGCCGTGCTCGGCCCGCACATGGGGGCGACTTTGGAAATTGAAGTGTCGGCAACCCGCGCGGCAAAAGATCAGGGAACCGTCCGGATTACAGGAGTGGTCGAAGAAGAGGAAATGGCCAACCGGCAGCGGACATTGCGAAGAAAAAGCATGGCCCGGGGTTCGGTGGAAAATGTGATGACGGTTCTGCGAAAAATGGGGTTGCAACCGGATGATTACCATTTGCACATCAATTTCCCCGGCGGTGTGCCGGTGGATGGCCCTTCGGCGGGAATTGCCATGGCCACGGCGATTTATTCCGCCATTAAAGGCATTCCGATGGACCCCAAAATGGCCATGACCGGAGAGTTAAGCATTCACGGATATGTGAAGCCCGTGGGAGGCATCATTGCCAAAGTGGAAGCGGCCAAGCAGGCAGGAGCTGAGAAAGTGTTGATTCCCAAAGAAAACATGCAGTCGATTTTTATGCAGTTGGAAGGGATTGAAGTGATTCCTGTTGAACGCATTGAGACGGTTTTTGAACTTGCTTTTGGCCGGGAAAAATCCGTGGAAATGCCGGTTCTTTTTTCACCCACTTCGGCTCCGGTATAATATAGGAATGCAGAGTCCACTTTTTGTTCCGGCTGCGGGCCGCTGCCGGCGGTTGCCCTCGTGTCGTAGACAAAAAAGAATGAATAAGATAAAATCGTACAAAGCTGGCATCCTGTTCCTTGTGTTGACAGCAACGGAGGTGCATGTATGGCTGTAAAAGAAGGGGAACAACATGTATTGCCTCTTTTGCCATTGAGAGGCTTGGTTGTATTTCCCACCATGGTTTTGCATTTGGATGTAGGAAGAGAAAAGTCGGTTCAAGCATTGGAAAAGGCAATGGTGGACGACCAAAATTTGATTTTGCTTGCAACGCAAAAGGAGCTTCAGATAGAGGAACCCACCGAAGACGATATCTACCGGACCGGTACGATTGCAAAGGTTCGTCAAATGTTGAAGTTGCCAAACGGCACCATCCGGGTGCTTGTGGAAGGTTTGAAAAGAGCAAGCATCATTGAATACCTCGATGATGAAGATTGTTACATCGTCCGGTATGAAGAATTGGCGGAAGAAGAAGAAGACGGTCTGGATACGGAAGCGCTGATGCGGGCGGTGTTGGAGCATTTTGAACAATATCTGCGCTTGTCCAAAAAGCTTTCGCCGGAAACGTATTCGGTCGTGGCGGATATTGATGAACCGGGACGGCTGGCGGATGTCATTGCATCACATCTTCCGCTGAAGATTGCAGACAAGCAAACGATTGTGGAAACGTTGAACGTTCAGGCCCGTCTCGAAAAATTGTTGTCCATGATCCATAACGAAAAAGAAGTGCTGGAGTTGGAGAAAAAGATCAACTCCCGGGTCAAAAAACAGATGGAAAAAACGCAGAAAGAATATTATCTGCGTGAGCAAATGAAGGCCATTCAAAAGGAACTGGGAGAAAAAGAAGGGCGCATGGGCGAAGTGGAAGAATTGAGGCAAAAACTGTCCGAGTTAAAAGCGCCGGAAGAGATCAAAGAAAAGATTGACAAGGAAATTGACCGTTTGGAAAAAATCCCGACCAGTTCCGCTGAAGGCGGTGTGGTTCGCAATTATATCGATTGGTTATTGGATTTGCCGTGGCTTCATGAAACCGAAGACGATCTCAGCCTGGAGAAAGCGGAAAAAGTGCTGGACGAGGATCATTACGGATTGGAAAAAGTAAAGGAACGGGTGCTGGAGTACCTGGCTGTGCAACAGATTGTCAAGAAAATGAAAGGCCCCATTCTTTGTCTGGCCGGCCCGCCGGGAGTCGGAAAAACTTCCTTGGCACGTTCCATTGCCCGTGCGCTGGGACGGAATTTTGTCCGTGTCTCATTGGGAGGCGTGCGGGATGAAGCGGAGATTCGCGGACATCGCCGCACTTATGTCGGTGCCATGCCGGGCCGGATCATTCAGGGAATGAAACAAGCGCAAAGCACCAATCCGGTCTTCTTGCTGGATGAGATTGACAAGATGTCCATGGATTTCAGAGGCGATCCGGCCTCTGCGCTCTTGGAAGTCCTGGATCCGAATCAAAACCAGGCATTCAGCGATCACTACATTGAGATTCCGTATGATTTGTCCAAAGTGATGTTTATCACCACGGCCAATGTGATTCACAATATTCCCCGTCCGTTGCTCGACCGGATGGAGGTCTTATACATTTCGGGTTATACAGAAATTGAAAAAGAGCACATTGCCAAAGACCATCTGTTCCCCAAACAGTTAAAAGAACACGGTTTAACCAAAGAAAACATGCAAATCCAGTCGGGGGCATTGTTGAAATTGATCCGGAATTACACGCGGGAAGCCGGGGTCCGGAATCTGGAAAGAACGATCGGAACCTTGTGCCGGAAAGCGGCCAAGCAAATTGTCTCCGGCAAGAAAAAGAAAGTGGTCATTACATCCAATAATTTGGAAAAATATTTGGGACCGGAGCGTTTCCGTTACGGACGGGCGGAAGAAAAGGATCAAGTCGGGATTGCAACCGGCCTGGCCTGGACGGAAGCGGGCGGGGACACGTTGTCCGTGGAAGTTTCCTTGTTGCCCGGAAACGGTAAGCTCACATTGACGGGGAAATTGGGAGACGTGATGAAAGAATCGGCCCAAGCCGCATTCAGTTACATTCGTTCCCGCGCCAAGGAATTGAACATTGATCCGTCTTTCCATGAAAAACACGACATTCACATCCACGTTCCGGAAGGAGCCATTCCCAAAGATGGCCCTTCAGCCGGAATTACCATGGCTACCGCTTTGGTTTCCGCATTGACCGGAATTCCGGTTTCCCGTTTTGTCGCGATGACCGGGGAAATCACATTGCGCGGACGGGTGCTGCCCATTGGCGGATTGAAGGAAAAATCGTTGAGTGCCCACCGGGCGGGTATCAAACATGTGTTGATCCCCAAGGATAATGAAAAAGATCTTCAAGACATTCCCAAAAGCGTGCGGAAAGAATTGGAGTTTACAGCGGTGGAGCACATGGATGAAGTGTTGCGGTTGGCGTTAGTGAGGGATCCTTATGCTGGTGAAGAAAGCTGAGTTTGTGATCAGTGCGGTGAAACCGGATCAATACCCCGATGACGCCCTGCCGGAGATTGCTCTGGCCGGGCGTTCCAATGTGGGCAAATCATCGCTCATCAATTGTCTGATCAGAAGAAAAAATCTGGCGCGTACCAGTTCAAAACCCGGGAAAACCCAAACCATCAATTTTTACCGGATCAATGACCTTTTTTATTTTGCGGATGTTCCCGGTTACGGATTTGCCCGCGTTCCGAAAGCGATGAAAAAACAGTGGGGAAAAATGATGGAAACTTATCTGCTGGAACGGGAACCGCTCAAAGCGGTGATCCAAGTGGTTGATTTGCGACACCCACCCTCGAAAGATGATCAGAATATGTACGAGTTCTTAACGTATTATTCCATCCCGACATGGGTCGTGGCCACCAAGGCAGATAAAGTTCCGAAAGGAAAATGGCAAAAGCATGCCAAGATCATCAGGGAAACTTTGAAAATGGAAAAAGAAGATCCGTTCCTTCTCTTTTCCGCGCAAACTGCATATGGTAAAGAGCAGTTGTGGAACTTGATTGAGGAACAAGTGAACGCAAATCAGGAGTAGACGGAAGAAAGGGTGGGAGAATGGAGAAAAAAGTTCGTGTTGCGGTTTTGTTCGGAGGAAGATCCGGGGAGCATGAAGTCTCTTTAAATTCGGCCGCATCCGTGATCCAGGCGATTGACCGGAACCAATACGAAGTGATTCCCGTTTGGATTTCGCATGAAGGACAATGGCATTTCGGGGAAAAAGCGATTCCGGCCATTGCCGGCTTGCTTGAGAAAGAAGTTTGCGAGCAATTGCAAACACATTTGCCGGCGCTTGTGTCCAAAGGAAGCGGAACCTTGCCTGCATTTGCCCCGCATGAAGTGGATGTGGTGTTTCCCGTTTTGCACGGCACATACGGTGAAGACGGGACCATTCAGGGCATGTTGGAAATGGCGCAGATCCCTTATGTCGGAGCCGGGGTGTTGGCATCGGCCGTCGGCATGGATAAAGTGTTGGCCAAGAAAGTGTTTGAACAAGAGGGGCTTCCGCAAGGCAAATACGTTTATTTCTTGAAATCAGAACTTAAAAAAGACATCCAAAGAGTGATCGAAAAAGTGGAACAAGAGCTTGGCTACCCCTGCTTTGTCAAACCGGCCAATCTGGGTTCCAGCGTGGGGATTTCCAAGGCCAAAGACCGTGAGGCATTGGTGGAGGCTTTGCAATTGGCTGCCCAATATGACCGGAAAGTGATTGTGGAAGAGTATATTCCCGCACATGAGGTGGAAGTGGCCGTGTTGGGAAATGATGAACCGCAAGCTTCCATGCCGGGGGAAATCGTATCTTCCAATGAATTTTATGATTATAAAGCCAAGTATATTGACGGGAAATCCGTGATGCGGATTCCGGCGGAACTTCCGGAAGAGACAACCGGCAAGGTCCGGCAACTGGCAATTCAGGCATACAAAGCCATTGATTGCAGCGGCTTGGCGCGGGTGGACTTCTTCATCCGCAAGGACAACGGCCGGGTGTTGATCAATGAGATTAACACCATGCCGGGCTTCACGCCTTACAGCATGTATCCAAAGTTGTGGGAGCATTCAGGGGTTTCCTATCCGGAATTGATTTCCAAACTGATTGAGTTGGCACTTCAACGTTACGAGGAAAAGTCCAATTTGAAAACCGTTTTTGACCTTTAAGCAAAAAAGGGCTGTCGCGATTTGCACAGCCCTTTTTCTTTTGCTTAAAAATCAAAGGATTCATCCGGTTGCCGGGTCAGGATGAGCGGCCCGTCTTTGGTGATCGCCACGGTGTGTTCGTATTGCGCCGACAAACTCCCGTCCACTGTTTTGGCCGTCCATCCGTCCTCCATGATTTTGACCAAATGCTTTCCCAAGTTCAGCATGGGTTCAATCGTGATCACCATTCCTTCTTTCAATTCCGCTCCCTGGCCGGGCGGGCCGAAATGGGGAACTTCGGGGAGTTCATGGATGCGCCGGCCGATCCCGTGACCGATAAACGATCGGACCACCGACATTCCGTTTTGCTCGGCATAAGACTGGATGGCATGGGAAATGTCCCCGATTTTGTTGCCGGGTTTGGCTTGTTCAATGCCTTTATACAATGCGGTTTTGGTGACGGTTAATAAGTTTCGGGCCGCTTCGGAAATCTTTCCCACTGCATAAGACCAAGCCGAGTCGGCCAGCCAGCCGTCCAGGTTGACGACCATGTCAATGCAAACAATGTCTCCTTCTTTCAGCGGTGTTTTCCGGGGGAAACCGTGGCACACCTCATCGTTGACTGAAGCACAGGTGGCATAGGGATAGCCCATGTAACCTTTTTGTTCCGGGGTGGCCCCGTGCTGCTTCAAAAACTGTTCCACCCATTCGTCGATCTCAAGTGTTGTCACTCCCGGCCGAATTCGTTTTTTCAAGTGCTGATGACATTTGGCAAGAAGTTTTCCCGCTTCATGCATTTTGCGGATTTCTTGGGGGCTTTTTAAAGAAATCATTCCGCGATCTCTCCCTTGTTTTCTTCATCGGAATGTGTACGGTTTTCCACCAATAAGTTATTCACGAACCATGGAGGGATTGCAAAAAGGGTAAGAAAACCACCGGTATCCCCGGTTGTCCCATTTTCATGCACCGGAGCCGGTGGTTTTGGCTGACGATGGCCCCATTATTTTTTGGAGATAAAAACCAGTCCCAAGATCACGATCAAAACGGGCCAGTAAGCATGAAAGACCGAAGTGATCGGGGAGACCAAAGGAAGTTCGGTGATGCCCGGGTATGCAAAAATTCCCGTCAATATCAAAATCACCCCGACCAAAGCCGTGATTTTGCTTTTGTTAATGGTAAATTGCAACAAAACGACCAATCCGAAAAGAGCAACCAATATGCTCCAGTGTTTGGGCCATCCGTTGACGTATTTCAGGCCCCAGACCATGATACTGATGGTGGCGGCGAAACCGGCCCACAAAGTCAGCGCGCTGATTTTCTTCAAGATTCCGACATAAAGCAAAAGGACACTGAACAAGAATAAGAGAAACGGCCATGTGATCAAAGAAGCAATAGAAGTGAGATCGGTTTGGACAAGCAGAAGGATGATTCCGACCAGTGTGATGATAAAACCGAGAATCTTTGTTTGCATAAACCCTTCTCCCTTTGTCAATAAGTAGAATTTTCCTATAACATCTTATCACAATTTCAGCAGGAGCAAGGTACAGATTTATCGATCCGGCCGGGTTTATCCTGCCGGCCGTGAAGAAAAAAATGAAGAAAAGAATTGGGAAACAGAAAACGGCACTAATGGAAGCGGGACCAATCTTGTGCTTCGGTTATCCGTTTTGCTGCAGTCCTTTATAAACGAGCCGTTTTTCAATGACCGCGATCAACTGATACATGATGGTGGCGATGACCGCCACGATCATCAGGCTTAACATCACAAGATGCAGATTAAACACTTGAAAACCGTAAATCATCAAGTAACCGAGCCCCTGCTTGGAGACCAAAAATTCGCCGACGATGACCCCCACCCATGACAACCCGACATTGACCTTCAAGGCGGCAATCATATCGGGAATGGCGGCGGGAAAGATGATCTTCCAAAAGATCTGGCTGCGGCTGGCCCCAAACGAACGGGCCAAAAGCAGATAACTGGAGTCCACGCTTTGAAAACTGGTGTAAATGACGATGGTCGTAATGATCACGGTGATGGCGATTCCCATGGCCAGAATGGAGACGAAGCCGGAACCGAACGAAACAATGAACAGAGGGCCGAGCGACACTTTCGGCATGCTGTTTAAAACCACAAGGTAGGGATCCAATACACGGGATAAAAACGGTGAAGCCCATATAATGGTGGCAAGGATAACCCCGGACAGGGTGCCGATCAAAAAGCCGGCAATGGTTTCCATCGATGTGATGGCGATATGGGAATATAATTCCCCGGAACGGGCCAATTCGGCCGCTTGCTTCATCATGAGCGAAGGACTGCTGAATAAAAAGGAGTCAATCCAGCCGGCCCGGGCTCCCCATTCCCATGCAAAGACAAAACCGATCAGGATCACAAAGCGCAAGAACCAAACCCCGATTTGCCGGAGACGCAATCTGCGCAGGAAATCGGCATGAGAGGGGCTCTTGGCCCCTTTGGTCAACCACTTTTTCCACGAAAAAAAGCTCACGGTTGTTCCACCTCCTGCCACAATTGTTCGAACAGCCGGCGAAAAACCGGATGGCTGCGGGATTTCAGCGCAGACAAAGCGCGGATTTCTTCCGGAACGGCCATCGTTTTTTGAATGGTTCCGGGACGGCCGCCCATCACCAAGATCCGGTCGCCCACCGCCAAGGCTTCTTCAAGGTCATGGGTTACGAGGACAGACGTTTTCTTGTGTTGTTTCATGACATCCTTCAACAAGTCTTCCAAAGCAATTTTGTTTTGAATATCCAGAGCCGAAAAAGGTTCATCCAACAGCAGGATTTCCGGATTGACGGCCAATGTGCGGACCAGCGCCACCCGTTGCCGCATGCCGCCGGACAATTGGGACGGATATTGATGGGCCGTGTGTTCCAACCCCATCTGTTTGAGGAGATGAAGGGCGTATTCGACGCGCTCGGGCGTGTTTTGTTTCCGGAATTCCAAACCCAAAATCATGTTTTTGAGGACGGTGCGCCACTCCAGCAATCCGTCCTTTTGCAGCATGTAACCGGTGTATTTGGCCGCATGGGTTTTTCCCTCTTTGCCGAACAACAGAATCTGCCCCTCCGTCTGTTTGTAAATGCCGGCCAGAAGCGAGAGGATGGTGCTTTTTCCGCAACCGCTGGGACCGACTAAAACCAGGGTTTCTCCTTGTTCGACAGTGAAATTGATGTCCCGGATGGCAGTGACTTCTTCTTCCTTGCTGAAGAAGGTATGCGTCACGTTCTGAAACTGGATAGCCGGTGTGGGTTTCATGGTGTCCCTCCCCCTCCTTTGAGTTCCTCCACAATTTTTTGGCTGATGTGAGGATCAATCAGTTCCTCATAGGGAACATTTTTGGGCAATTCGCCGGCTTGGGACATAATGCCGAGGAAATGCTTGTATTCATCCGGATCGATGACGGGATTGTCTGCATAAGCGTCCTGATCTTTATATCGCTTGATCACCCGAATCAAGATGGAGCGGTCGGTATCGGGAAAATAACTTTGGATGGCGGAGGCAATTTCTTCGGGGGAATGGTTCTTCACCCAGATTTGTCCTTTGTACACGGCCCGGACAAATTTTTGGGCGATATCCGGATTTTCGCGGAGCCACTTCTCTTTCGCCAGGTAACAAGTGTAGGGGAGACGGCCGCTTTCTTTTCCAAACGATGCGACGATGTATCCTTTGCCTTCGGCTTCGATTTTGGAAGCGATGGGTTCAAACAGTTGGGCAAAATCGCCGGTTCCTGCCAAAAACGCATTTCCCAAATTTTGATAATCGACATTTTGGATGATTCGCACATCCCGATGGGGAATCAATTGATTTTTCCGTTGTACGTATTCACTGACCATTTCCGGCATGCCGCCCCGCCGTTGTCCCAAGAGTGACCGGCCTTTTAACATTTGCCAGTCGAATTGGCGGACGGGTTGGCGGGATACCAAAAATGATCCGTCGGTTTGGGTGAGTTGGGCAAAGGCTTTGATCGTATCGGAACGGGAACGGGCGGTGACGTAGATGCCGGCTTCCACGCCGACCAGAACGATGTCGGATTCCCCGGCCAGGAGGGTGGTCATGGTTTTGTCCCCGCCGTTTCCATTGACCAGTTCAACCGACAATCCTTCTTGTTCAAAAAAACCTTGGCTTAAGGCCACATACTGCGGTGCGTAAAAGATGGAATGCGTCACCTCGACCAGCCGGATGTTGGATTTATCGTCAGGGGAAGATGTGCATGCCGTTGACAAGAAGACCAGAGAAAGAACGAGCAGGAAACAAGAAAGCCGCTTGACAGACCTTCTCAAGTCGATCACCTCATTTAAATTAGGCATGGATCTATATTTCCATTATATAATAAGATTGGCAATATTTGCTCAACAGGATTTCGGCGGCTTCAAAATGTGTTCACACCCGTTTTTCCGGGGATTTACAATCGTATGTTATAATGAAGTTTGATTCATCGCAGATTTGTGCCCAGTGTCGGGAATCGAGGTGAAGAGCAACATGCATATACTGACCATTGGACTGAATCACGAGACCGCTCCGGTTGAATTGAGGGAAAGGCTTGCCTTTTCGGAAGACCGTCTGGATTATGCCTTAAGAACGTTGCGGGATATGAAAAGCATTATGGAATGCGTGATCTTGAGCACTTGCAACCGCATGGAGCTTTATGTGGTTTGTGACCAGCTCCACACCGGTGAATATTATGCCAAGACCTTTATCGAAAACTGGTTTCGTATCCCCAAAGAAGAGTTTTGTGATTACCTTTACGTGAAAAAGAACGAAGATGCCGTCCGGCATTTGTTTCATGTCGTTTGCGGCATGAATTCCCTGGTGTTGGGCGAAACCCAAATCCTGGGGCAGGTGAAACAAGCCTTTTTCACAGCGATGGAAAGCAAAACAACCGGAACGTTATTCAATACATTGTTTAAACAGGCCGTCACGTTTGGAAAACGTGTTCATTCGGAAACCGAAATCGGACAAAATGCCGTATCCGTCAGTTATGTTGCCGTGGAATTGGGCAAGAAAATGTTTGACTCCTTTGAGGATAAAACGATTCTTTTGGTCGGTGCGGGCGAAATGAGCGAATTGACGGCGAAACATTTTTATTCCAACGGGGCAAAGCGTGTACAAGTTGTCAACCGGACCTTTTCGAAAGCGGAGGAGCTGGCCGGAAAGTTTCACGGGGAAGCAAGGCCATGGGAAGATCTGGTTGCTTGCCTGAAAGAAGCGGATATCGTGGTCAGTTCCACCGGATCCAAAGAACCGGTCATGACCCGTTCCATGGTGGAACCGGTATTAAAAAGCCGCCGTTCCCCGCTATTCTTGATCGATATTGCCGTGCCCCGGGACATCGATCCGGCTATCGCCGGGCTGGAGTCCGTGTTTTTATATGACATTGATGATTTGCGAGAAATTGCTGAATCCAACATGTCCCTAAGGCAGAAAGAAGCCGAAAAAATCAAGGGCTGGATTGAGGAAGAAGTTCGGGAATTCAACACATGGCTGGATACTTTGGGCGTCGTTCCCCTGATCTCGGCGCTGAGGGAAAAAGCGCTGTCCATTCAGGAAGATGCCGTGAACAAGATCGAACGGAAGCTGCCGGAGATGACTGAGCGGGAAAAACGGGTCATTCGCAAACACACCAAGAGCATTGTCAACCAAATGATGCGTGATCCGATTGTCCGTCTGAAGGAACTGGCCACCACGCCGCAGAAAGAAGCGGCACAGGAAATGTTTGTTTACTTGTTTGCTTTGGAAGAGCTTTTAAAGCAGGAAGATGAGGAAGAAACAGCCAAAGTGGAAGTGAAAAATCCAGCGCTTGGTCATGAGGCTTGGGCCCGCATTTAAAGGAGGAAACCTTGATGTTTGCGGAGCGTTGGATTTATGATTTCATCATATATTTATATGCGTTCAGCATCTTGTTTTCTTTTGCTGATCTGTTGCACCGGAACAGGCGCTCCGAGAAAATATCCTATTTTTTCTTGGGGATCGTGTGGTTGATCCAAACGGCAGTTTTCATCCTGGCAGTTTTTGATTGGTGGCCCGTACAACTGCCGTTTTGGATTGATGCTTTTTTTATTTACTCATGGATTTTGGTCAGTTTTACACTGGTCATGCATCTGGTCTATCGTATGCCGGTTTATTATTTTCTGGCCAATCTGATGGGGTTTGTCGTTTTGGTGTTGAACCTGTTTTTTGTGCGTCATCCATCCGCAGCCTTTGAACATTTGTTGTTGACGGAACTGGTTTTCATTCATGTGACCATCGCGATGATGGCCTATGCCGCTTTTTCGCTGGCTTGCATCAGCGGGGGGCTTTATTTGGTCAGCAATCATTTGTTGAAAGAGAAAAAGTGGAATCGTTTGTTGCGCATCTTGCCCAGCTTGGACCGGCTGGAGTCCTTTTCCGTTTGGTCGGTTGTCGCCGGTGCCGTTTTCTTGCTAATTTCCGTGTTATTAGGTATCATTTATGGTTACCAAACGGTTGGCAACCGGCTTTGGTTGGATCCGAAATTGTGGGGAACGTTTTGGGTAATGATTTTGTACGGCTGGATTATCTGGCAATGGGCGCGCACACGGTTGACCGGCCGGCGCCTGGCTTGGTGGAGTTCGCTTTCTTTTTTATCCATCTTGCTGAATTATTTCATTACCCAAGCAGGTGTTTCCTTTCATCAATGGTTCTGAGACCGGAAGGAGCACGACAAAGATGAGGCAACCCTATGCCATGATGATTGATCTGAGAGGAAAGCCCTGTTTGGTGGTGGGGGGAGGAAAGGTGGCCGGGCGCAAAGTGAAGACGCTGATCGATGCCGGAGCTTATGTCAAAGTGGTGAGTCCGGCGGTCACACCCATGATCAAATATTGGGCGCTTTCCAGAACAGTGGAATGGTTCGCCCGGCCTTACCAAAAAGAAGATGGTGCGGGCCAATTTTTGGTGGTTGCCGCCACCGATGATCCCGATGTCAACCGGACCGTTTATTGCCATGCGGTGATGCGGGATCAATGGATTAACGTCGTTGATCAGCCCGGGCTTTGCAATTTTACGATCCCTTCGGTCGTGACACGGGGGAGACTGCAAATTGCCATTTCCACCCAAGGGGCAAGCCCGTCCGTGGCCAAGAAAATCCGCCGCGAACTGGAAGACATCTATGGCGAGGAATATGAGCTGTATTTGGATCTGGTGCATGAGATGCGGCAGAAAATTCAAGCCCGGGTCACGGAAAAACGGCTCCGGTACCGGCTGTACAAAGAATTGGCATCGGACCGGTGGATTGAAGCTTGCCGCCGAAACCCGGACGGGGTTCGCCGTGAAATGGCTGAATGGTTGGAAAACATGATGTTAAACGGAGCGAAGGAGAAAGGAGGGTCTGTGGCATGCGGACGCTTGTGGCAGGAACAAGACGAAGTGAGTTGGCACTTACCCAAACCCATTGGGTGATCGAACGCTTGAAGGAATTGGAACCGGGATTGGATATCCGGGTGGAAAAAATTGTGACCAAAGGCGATCGCATTTTAAATGTCACCTTGTCCAAAGTGGGCGGCAAAGGATTGTTTGTCAAAGAAATTGAACAAGCTTTGTTGGATGGGAAAATTGATTTTGCCGTGCACAGCATGAAAGATATGCCTTCTGAAATGCCCCCCGGATTGGTGATCGGGGCGGTTCCGGTGAGGGAAACACCGACGGATGCCCTGTTATCCATCGACGGAAAAACATTGGACGAACTCCCGTCCGGAGCGGTGGTGGGAACCAGCAGTTTGAGGCGCCAGGCGCAAATCTTGGCTTATCGTCCGGATTTGAAAGTGAAACCGGTGCGGGGCAATTTGGAAACGCGAATCCGCAAGATGCAGGAAGGCCAGTTTGATGCCATTATTTTGGCGACATCCGGATTGAAAAGGATGGACTGGGAAAACAAAATTTGCCAGGAGCTAACCGCGGATGTCATGCTGCCGGCAGTCGGGCAAGGGGCTTTGGCTGTCCAGTGCCGTGCGGATGATGAAGAGCTTTTGGCTGTTTTACAGCGGTTGAATCATGAGGAAACGAAAAAAGCCGTTTCTGCCGAACGGTCTTTTTTGCATGCTTTTCAAGGCGGATGCCATTTGCCGATTGCAGCTCATGCCACCTTGGAGCAAGATGAGATTCATTTGACCGGCCTCGTTGCCGATCCCGGGGGACAAGCCGTGATCAAAAAAGGCATCCGCGGGAACGATCCCGAAAAGATTGGAAAAGATTTGGCGGCATGCTTAAAAGAAGAAGGGGCCGGCCGGCTGTTGGAAACCGTGCGGGAGGGACTTAAGATATGACCGGTACGGTTTATCTGGTTGGTGCGGGCCCCTGGGATCCGGGCTTGATCACCGTCAAGGGATTAAAGGCGCTGAAAAAAGCCGATGTGATCATTTATGACCGGTTGGCCAATCCCCAGCTTTTGAATCATGCCAAGGAGAATGCCGAACGGATTTATGTGGGAAAATCATCCGACCATCATACACACACGCAGGAAGAGATCAATGATCTGCTGGTTGAAAAGGCCAAACAAGGATTGACGGTGGTCCGGCTGAAAGGCGGGGATCCTTTTGTTTTCGGACGCGGCGGGGAAGAGGCCGAACGTTGCATGGAAGAAGGTATTCCTTTTGAAGTGATCCCCGGCATCACCTCTGCCATTGCCGTTCCGGCTTATGCAGGGATTCCGGTCACCCACCGGGATATGAATGCATCGTTTTCGGTGGTCACCGGGTATGAACGGAAAGAAAAAAATGAACCCTCCGTTTCTTTTGCTTCCTTGGCCCGGGCAACCGAAACCCAGGTGTTTTTGATGGGAGTCAAAAACCTTCCCTATATCGTCGAACAGTTGAGAAAACACGGGAGAGCCGGCGATACGCCGGTGGCTTTGGTCCGTTGGGGAACCAAAATGGAACAGGAAACCTTGGTCGGCACGCTCGAGGATATTGTTGAAAAGGCGGAAGAACGAAATTTCCGCCCGCCGGCGGTGATTGTTGTCGGGGAAGTGGTCCGTCTGCGTGAAAAGCTGGCATGGTTTGAACAGAAACCATTGTTTGGCAAACGGATTTTGGTCACCCGGGCACGGGAGCAAAGCCAAAGCTTGTCGGAGAAGATTCATGAATTGGGAGGAGAATCGCTGGAGTTTCCGGTGATCAAAATCACCCGCCCGAAACGCCAGGCCTTTCTTGATCAATCCCTCCGCCGCCTTCATGAATATGACTGGATTGTTTTCACCAGTGTCAACGGGGTGAAATTTTTCTTTTCACGATTGCGCGAGTTAAAGATCGATATCCGGCAAATGGCCAAAGCGAAGATCGCCGCCATCGGCCCGAAAACGGCCGAAGCCCTGTGGGAAAAAGGGTTGCTCGTCGACGTGATTCCCGAAGAATACCAAGCGGAAGGGTTGATTGAAAGCCTTCGCCACCATGTCAAAGCGGGAGATAAAATCTTATTGCCCCGCGCCAACATTGCCCGCAAAATTTTAGCGGTCAAGCTGGCTGAGATGGGTTGTGAAGTGACCGACGCTGATGCCTACGACACGGAGACAGAAACTGGAAATGCGGGTGAAATTGTTCAGGGGTTACGGGAAGGAACGATTCATGTGATAACTTTCACAAGTTCCTCCACGGTCCGGAACTTTGTCCGGTCCCTGCAAACGGTGGAAGCGGATGTCACCTCATTGCTAAAAGGGGTGCAAATTGTCTGCATCGGCCCGATTACGGCTCAAACGGCCAAGGAATCGGGATTGAAAGTGAACAGCATTGCCAAAGAGTACACCATTGAAGGATTGGTGGAAGCATTGAAGCAGTTGCCGTAAGGTTTTTAGAAGGAGGATGAAATCAGTGGCTTCATTTATTCGTCATCGCCGCTTACGCATGAATGAAAACATCCGGTCTCTGGTGAGAGAAACACATTTGCATATCGATGATTTGATTTATCCGTTTTTTGTGATTGAAGGAACGGGGATCAAACAGGAAGTTCCCTCCATGCCGGGCGTTTATCAATATTCTTTGGACCGTCTTCACGAGGAAATGGATGAAGTGGTGAAACTTGGAATCCGTTCGGTTTTGGTATTTGGCATTCCGGCACATAAAGATGAATGCGGATCTCAAGCCGATGATGCGCACGGAATTGTCCAGGAAGCGATCCGGTATCTGAAAAAAGAATATCCCTCCCTGTATGTGATTGCCGATACCTGCTTATGTGAATATACCTCCCACGGCCACTGCGGTGTGGTGGAAAACGGGCAGGTGTTAAACGATCCGTCCTTGGAACGGTTGGTTTCCACGGCCGTTTCGCAAGCCGAGGCGGGAGCGGATATGATTGCCCCATCCAATATGATGGACGGGTTTGTTTACGCCATTCGCGAAGGACTGGACAAAGCCGGGTTTGAAAATGTCCCGATCATGTCCTATGCCGTCAAGTATGCTTCCAGCTACTACGGACCGTTCCGTGATGCGGCACAATCGGCTCCGGAATTTGGCGACCGGCGTTCTTACCAAATGGATCCGGCCAATGTCCGGGAAGCCATGCGTGAAGCCGCATCCGATGTGGCAGAAGGCGCCGATGTGCTCATTGTAAAACCTGGATTGGCTTATTTGGATGTGTTGCAACGGGTTCGCGAACGTTTTGATTTGCCGGTGGTGGCTTATAATGTGAGCGGGGAGTATTCCATGGTCAAAGCGGCGGCCATCAACGGCTGGATCAATGAAAAAGAAGTGGTGATGGAAAGCATGCTGGCATTTAAACGTGCCGGAGCGGATTTGATCATCACTTATCATGCCAAGGATTTGGCCCGTTGGCTGAAAGAATGATTTTTCGCATGCCGGTTTCAACCAGCCGGGCCCTTCCGGCCGGTTGATTTGCCGGATGCGGGTTTTGCGTTACAATACAGACAGCGCGTTTACATATCGCTCAAGAACATGAAAAAAGGTGGGTCCGTTATGCGTCTTTCTTTTGAACGATCCGTTGCCGATTACCAGGAAGCGGTGAAAGTGATCCCAGGCGGTGTCAACAGCCCGGTTCGTGCTTTTAAATCGGTCGGTCTGAACCCGGTTTTTATTGAACAAGGGCAAGGTTCCGTGGTGACGGATGTCGACGGGAACCGGTACATCGACTATATCTGTTCCTGGGGGCCGCTCATCTTGGGACATGCCCATCCCGATGTGGTCCGGAAAGTGAAAGAAACGGCAGAAAAAGGAACCAGTTTCGGGGCGCCGACGGAACTGGAAACGAAAATGGCCAAGATGGTTACCGAGCGCATGCCTTCCGTGGATATCGTGCGCATGGTCAATTCCGGAACCGAAGCCACGATGAGCGCCATCCGTTTGGCACGCGCTTATACCCAAAGGACGAAAATCTTGAAGTTTGAAGGAAGTTATCACGGGCATTCGGACAGCTTGTTGATTAAAGCGGGTTCCGGGGTGGCCACGCTCGGTCTTCCGGACAGCCCCGGCGTTCCGATGGATTTGGCCCAATCGACGTTAACCGTTCCGTACAATGATTTGGACAGTGTCCGGCTGGCTTTTGAGAAATTTGGCGAAGAGATCGCCGCGGTGATTGTCGAACCGGTTGCGGGCAATATGGGTGTGGTTCCGCCTCAGCCCGGCTTTTTGGAAGGAATCCGGGAGATCACCGGACAATATGGAACCATCCTGATTTTTGACGAAGTGATGACCGGTTTCCGTGTGGATTATTATTCCGCCCAAGGACGTTACAACGTCATGCCCGATCTGACCACCATGGGGAAAGTGATTGGCGGCGGCTTGCCGGTGGGGGCTTTCGGCGGCAAACGCGAGATCATGGAGATGATTGCTCCGGTCGGCCCGGTTTACCAAGCCGGCACGTTATCCGGAAACCCGTTGGCCATGGCAGCCGGTACGGCCACCTTGGAAGCCATGACCCCGCAAGCTTATGAGGAGCTGGAGAAGAAAGGGGCCATGCTGGAAGAAGGAATGAAACAAAATGCCGAAGAAGCCGGTGTGCCGCATCATATCAACCGCGTCGGTTCCATGGTATGTCTCTTCTTTACCGATGAAAAAGTGACCAGCTATGAACAGGCCAAATCGTCCGATACCGGTTTGTTTGCTTCCTACTACAAAAACATGCTGGAGGAAGGGATTTTGTTGCCGCCTTCCCAATTCGAGGGCATGTTTGTCTCGGTGGCCCACAGTGAATCGGACATTGAGCGCACCATCGAAGCAAACCGGCGTGCACTGAAAAAATTGTCCAAATGAATATGAGAAAGCATGAAACCGTTAAGAGACGGCATCCGTAAGGATTGCCGTCTCTTTTTCTGTTTTTTCAACCTCCTGTCCAAAAGAACCGGTTATAACTGGAAAGGAATTGCATATAGTTTACTAATATCCCAAACGACGGGCACTGTGATGTCGTTTGGTGAAGAAAATCCTCAAAAGGAGGGAATCAAATGGAAAATCAGTTCACTCAGCTTCGTTTCGACATTTTGGAGAAGGTGCGTTTACATCCGCAACAACCGGGAATCGATACCCTCCTGGAACTGGACTTATATCCGGATGTAGAGATAAAAGACGAGGGTCAACATTTAAAAATCCAAGGTTATTTGCGTTTGAACGGCGTTTATGTAGGGGAAGAACAAACCGCTGAAGGAGAAAGCGGGGCCTTACATAACGGGGGCGTGGGGGAAGAAACCAATGAGCTGGCTTATGTGATTCCGGTGGAAATCACACTTCCTGCCGACAGGGCAGAGCAGTCCCGGATTTCCGCGGAAGTGGAGACGTTTGATTATGAAGTCCTGTCTCCATTTGAGTTGAAGATTGAAGCGATTTTAATGATTGACGGTTTGCTCCCCGAAAGCAGCAGTGAGGAAGAAGAGCAAAGCGGGGAAAATGTGCAAAAATATCCGGTTTTCTCCGGATCGACAGCTCAACCTTTAACCATTTCCGGGGAAGACGGGAACAAGGAGGCGGCTGAGAAAGAAGAGGATCCTTCGGAGGCTGTTGCACAGCGGCAAGCACAGGAACAAGCACAGGAAGAAAAACCGGTCCGTGAAACCGGCGAAAGAAAGGCTGCGGATGAAAGCGAAGAGAAAGCCGGGGAAAAAGTGAAGGCGGCCGAAGAAGTTTCAAAACCGGCTTTGCACGAGACGGCGCAATCGGAAAAAGAACCGGAGGAAAAAGAAAGCAAAGAGGTTGTACAGGAAATCAAATTGTCACCCAAAGATTTCTGGTATGAAAGGCAAAAATCCAAGCAAATGGATTTGAAACCGGAGGAAGATTTGATCCTGCCAGAAACAGCGGAAGAGGAGCCCCCCGTCCAAGAGACGGCGGAGGTGCCGAAACAGGAAGATGGCGCACCTGAACCGGTCCTTGCCGAAGAGGAAGACGCTGTGGAAGACTCTGCCGCCGGAGAAGAAAAGGATGAATCCGGTGAAGCCCGGAGCAAGGCCGAATGGATCCGCTGGTTGGTTCACGGAAAGGAAGAAAATTTTGTTCCGATCAAAATGGTAATCGTGCAAGAAAATGAGACCATTGACCAGGTGGCTGGCAAGTATGAGGTGTCTGCCGATGAGATTGTGAATAAAAACCGGTTGAAAACCGACCGGCTGGAACCCGGACAAATCTTGCAAGTTCCCGCAAAACCAGCCGAATCGCACGAAAATGGGGAAGCTTAGTGACGGAATTCATTTACAGTGCCAATGAAAAAATTCCAAACCGGTTTTTCCGGTATTCGTTTGGAGTGGGGAGAGGAGGATGTGGATTGGATTTCACCCGTTATGATGAATGGAAAATGGTTTGTGACCAATACGGTTGGCAACCGGTCCGGGTGGAAGGAGACGGGCGGGTCTTCAAAGTGACATTGCCGGACCGGGAATTGGGGCTGAAAAGATCGGGGGCCTCTTATGAAAAATTGATGCTGCTTCACCGGATTTTGGAAAAAATGAACCATCAGGGGTTTGTGCACACGTTGCCTTGGGAGTTGACCCCGGAAGGTGAGCCCGTTGTACGCACCCGTACAAGCTGTTGGTATGCGGTGCCGTGGAAAGAAAAAGGGGCGGGCGAAGTATCCGCACGGGATGTGGTCATGGGATTGGCGCATATGCATCGCTTTTCGGAGCCGGTCTTGAAAGATTATCCGGAATTGGCGGGAAAAACGGACGAACGGTTGATCGGCAAGTGGGAGGAGAAACGGCAGGATTTGAAGAGTTACCAGGAACAAATCCGCGCACGGGAATTTCCGTCTCCCTTTGATCAGTCGGCAGAGCAAATCTTTAAACAGCTGGACCAATCGCTCTCGTTTGCGATCCGGGGCATGAAGCGCTATCTGGAATCGGAAGATGGTGCTCCCCCGCGTTACGCCCTTTGCCACATCCGCATTCACCCGGGCAACATTGTCGCGGATCAGGAAAACTTTTATTTTATCGATTTTGACCATGCCGGGGTGGATTCGCCGGTACGTGACCTGGCGCTGGCGGTGGAACGCCTGAGCGATCCGTCCGATCCGAAAAATTCGCCTTCGGCACTGATTCAGGCCTATGAAGAGATTTGCCCCCTCCGGTCCAAGGAAAAAAAGCTGCTCGGATTATATTTGTCCTATCCGGAACGGCTGTTAAAGACTCTCCGGATTTATTATCAGGATCCCAAGCTTTTAAATGATGAGCCCGAAGCGGTTTCGCGCCTGGAACAAGAGATGGCCCGGTATGAAAAAACCAAGGCATTGGTACGCCGGTTGTGGATGAACAGAAAAAAAGGAAAGACGAATAAAGAAAAACGCAGATAAACGAAGAATAAATCCGGGATCTCCCGGTTTTTTGTTTTTTGTCACTATTCAATCGCTCTTTTGATGATAAACTTATTATCAGTCATTTGCATCTCATGGAAGACCGATTTAAGATACAATCGTTTAAAAGCGAAGGAATTTGTTTCGGATGCTGGACAGAAACGTACAAAATGTGGAGAATAGGAATATGTTACAAAGAAAAGACTTCGGATGCTGACAGGAAGGGGTTTATTCACTTGAGAGCAGTTAAAACGATCGTGAAAAAAACTTACAAAGGTGTGTTGTTCTTAACTTTTCTCAGTATCCTGTTGTTGTGCACGGTGTTGCTTCTGGCTTTTTTGGCGGATCCTCAGGCGATGTATGAATTTATTAAACAAACGTTTGGCGTCCGTTCATAAAAGGGAATCATCGATGCGTCTTGTTGAAACGGCGGTATCGCCGTTTTTTATTCAAATGGGGTATAGTTTGACGCAAAGTTGGAAACCGTGTAATATAATAGTCAATATCAGATGTGAATGGAAAATGCGAAGACGGAGAAGAGTAGACGGATTAAAGCAGTCAGAGAGAGAAACCCTTGGCTGAAAGGTTTCTTCTGCATTTAACCGTCGAACGTCGCTCCTGAGCAGGTGTCTGAAAGGTTTTTGAAACCGTGTAAGATAACCCGGTCCCAGCCGTTATCTGGTCAGAGTGCACTAATTTTTTAATTAGTGAATAAAGGTGGTACCGCGAAAAGAACTTTCGTCCTTTGCCGGCGAAGGTTTTTTTTATTTTCGGAAGAAAGGTGAGCAGGAGGTTAGAAAGAATGTCGACGATGCCAAAAACGTATGACCCGAAACAGGCGGAAGCCAAATGGTATGATTATTGGATGAAAGGTGGGTATTTTCAAGCGGGAAATGACCCGGATAAAGAGCCGTTCACCATTGTGATCCCGCCGCCAAACGTTACGGGAAATCTGCACATCGGCCATGCTTTGAACAACACGTTACAAGACATTTTGATCCGTTTTAAACGGATGCAGGGGTATGATGCCTTGTGGCTGCCGGGGATGGATCACGCGGGAATTGCCACCCAATCCCGTGTGGAAGCGAAACTCCGGGAAGAAGGAGTCAGCCGCCATGATCTGGGGCGGGAAAAGTTTTTGGGCGTTGTATGGCAGTGGAAGGATGAGTATTCCAAAAACATCGCCAATCAATGGCGGAAAATGGGATTGTCGCTGGATTACAGCCGGGAGCGCTTTACGCTGGATGAAGGGCTTTCGGAAGCGGTTAAAGAAGTGTTTGTCAAGCTGTACGAAAAAGGCCTGATTTACCGCGGGGAATACATTATCAACTGGGATCCGGTTGCCAGGACGGCCCTGTCGGACATTGAAGTGATTCACAAAGAGGTGCAAGGCGCCTTGTATCACATCCGGTACCCGCTGGCAGACGGTTCCGGATCGGTGCAAGTGGCCACCACCCGGCCGGAAACGATGCTCGGGGACACGGCATTGGCGGTTCACCCGGATGATGAGCGCTATCAACACTTGATCGGCAAAGAAGTGATCCTGCCGCTTACCGGACGCAAAATTCCGGTGATTGCCGATGAATATGTGGATCAGGAATTTGGAACCGGGGTTGTCAAAATCACACCGGCTCATGACCCGAATGACTTTGAAGTGGGCAATCGCCACCAACTGCCGCGGATTTTGGTGATGGATGAATCCGGGAAAATGAACGAAAATGCCGGCAAGTACCAAGGTATGGACCGGTTTGACTGCCGCAAACAAGTCGTCAAAGATCTGGAGAATGAAGGATACCTGGTCCGGGTGGAAGAACATGTGCATTCGGTCGGGCACAGCGAACGTTCGGACGCGGTGGTGGAACCGTATCTTTCCACCCAATGGTTTGTGGCCATGAAGCCGCTTGCAGAGCGGGCGATTCAGGCCCAGAAAAAAGGAGAAGGCGTCCGTTTTGTTCCGGAACGTTTTGAAAAGATCTATTTCAACTGGATCGAAAATGTGCGGGATTGGTGCATTTCGCGGCAACTGTGGTGGGGACACCGGATTCCGGCATGGTACTGCGGCCAATGTGATGAGATGACGGTGGCCCGTGAGGAACCGAAGACTTGCCCGCATTGCGGAAGCGATCAGTTAAAGCAGGATGAAGACGTCCTGGATACTTGGTTCAGTTCCGGACTCTGGCCGTTTTCCACATTGGGTTGGCCGGAAGAAACCGCGGACTTAAAACGGTACTATCCGACGGATGTTTTATTGACGGGATATGATATCATTTACTTCTGGGTTGCCCGCATGATCTTTTTGGCACTGGAATTCACCGATGACATTCCGTTTAAAAATGTCCTGTTCACCGGCTTGGTCCGGGATGCGGAAGGCCGGAAAATGTCCAAGTCGCTCGGAAACGGGATCGATCCGATGGAAGTGATCGACCAATACGGTGCCGATGCCATGCGGTACATGTTGTCGACCGGTTGCACCCCGGGAAATGATCAGCGTTTCCGCTTTGAACGCGTGGAAGCGGCAAGAAACTTTGCGAACAAAATCTGGAATGCTTCCCGTTTCGCCCTGATGCACTTGGAGGGAGTCGAAAAAGAAGATCTTTCCTTGGCAGGACCCTTTTCAACGGCCGACCAGTGGATCCTGCATCGCCTGAACGAAACGGTCCGGGATGTGACCAGGCTCTTGAACCGCTTTGATTTCGGAGAAGCGGGACGGGTGCTGTACAACTTCATTTGGGATGAGTTTTGCGATTGGTATATCGAGTTTGCCAAACTTCCTCTTTACGGTGAAGATGAAGAAGCGAAAAAAGTCACCCGGTCCGTGTTGGTTCATGTCCTGGACCAATCCCTCCGGTTGTTGCACCCCATGATGCCGTTTATCACGGAAGAAATCTGGCAGCATTTGCCGGTGAAAGGGGAAAGCATCATGATCGCCCCGTGGCCGGTGGAAGATGAACGGTTCGAATCCCCACAAGCGGTCCGGCAGATGCGGGTGTTGATTGAAATCATCCGGTCGGTGCGCAATATCCGGGCGGAAATGGATGTTCCGGCCAAACGTCAAATCGAGCTTTTGATCCGTCCGGACGGTGACATGGAAGAAACCATCCGGAACCACGAATCGGCGATTAAAAAATTGTGCGGTGTCGACCGGTTAACCATTGATTCCGGTCTCAAACGGCCGCAAAAATCCATGGCGGATGTGGTGACCGGAGCCGAGATTTTCTTGCCGCTTGCCGGAATGGTGGACGTGGAACAAACCATTGCCCGTCTGAAAGCCGAATTGAAAAAATTAAATGCCGAAGTGGAAAGAGTGGAGAAAAAACTGGCAAACCCCGGCTTTGTTTCCAAAGCACCCGCCGAAGTGGTCGAGAAAGAACGGAAAAAGGGTGAAGAGTACAAAGAAAAACGGGAGAAAGTGCTCGCCCGTTTGAAGGAAATGGAAGGATGACAAGGGGGGAGGGCTCTCCCCTCCCCGTTTCATATTGACGGATGGCCGGATAACAGGCAAAATGGACAAAGTGAATGTATTCTTATTAATTAAAAAAGTTTTGGAAAGAAGCTGAGGGAGAATGACTCAATTCGAAACAGCTCAAGAAGTATTCGCTTGGATGGAACAAACATGTGCCAAAACCATTCAACCGGGACTGGAACGCATGGAATGGATGCTGGAGCGGTTGGATCATCCTGAACGAAGGTTAAAATTCATTCATATTGCAGGAACCAACGGGAAAGGTTCAACCGCTGCCATGATTGCATCCGTATTAAAAGAAGCCGGTTTTTCGGTGGGGATGTTTGTTTCCCCTTACGTTCTTTCCTGGCATGAACGAATTCAATTCGACGGACAACCGATGGATGAATCTTCTTTTGTCCGCTGGGTTAATGAATTAAAGCCGCTGATCGAAAAAATGGCGGAAGAAGGGCCGGGGGCCCCATCTCATTTTGAATTTTGGACTTTGGTCTCATTATGTTATTTTGCGAAAGAAGCCTGCCCGTGGTTTGTGGTGTGGGAAACCGGGATGGGAGGTCGTTTTGACTCCACCAATGTGGTTTACCCGTTGGTATCCGTGATCACCGAAATCGGTTATGACCACCAAAAGTGGCTTGGCAAAACGTTGGAAGAGATCGCAACGGAAAAGGCGGGGATCATCAAACCCGGAGTGCCGGTGATTTGCGGCAGCAAAAAAGAAGAAGCGCTGTCCGTCATCAAACGGGTTGCCAAAGACAAACACTCCCGATTATATATGTATAATGAAGATTTTTCTGCCACCGCACACCATCAGGATCTGGATGAGCAAAGATTCACGTTTGAAAATGTGTATCGCAAGTTGGAAAATCTTTCGCTCCCGCTGGCCGGGGATCATCAGTTGCAAAATGCGGCAACGGCATTGATGACGTTGGAAATTTTGCGCCAAAATTATGCAACGGTCATCGAGCCGGAGCACTATCTCAACGGATTGAAAAAAACAGCATGGCCGGGCCGGTTGGAAAAAGCGGGTGACCGGCCGCACATTCGACTGGACGGCGCTCACAATACAGAGGGGATCAAGGCGTTGGTTCAAACCATAAAAAAATATGGATCCCGTTATCGCCGAATCGGTTTTATGATTGCCATGATGAAAGACAAACCGGTCAGGGAAATGTTGGAGCACCTTGCGCAAACGGCTGATTTTGTTGTGACAACCTCGCTTGAGGAACATGCCCGTTCCCTTGGGGCGGAGGAATTGGCCCACATGTTGAAAGAAATCAATCCGGATTTAAACGTGGTGCCCGTCCAAGGAGAACAAGACGCACTTCACGTATTCCAAAACCAATTGAATGATGATGATTTAGGCATTGTGGCCGGATCGCTGTATTTGGTTTCTGCAGTGCGGCCGTTATTGATGAACCATGGGGGAAGACAGGGACTTACATGAAGGTTGGTGATTTCACGATGAATAGTCAAAAAAGGGTTCACTTTGTAGGAATTGGCGGATATGGCATGAGTGCCATTGCACGGGTTCTTTTGGACTTGGGTTATCAGGTGTCCGGTTCGGATGTGGCTGAAAATGCATTGGTGAAAAACCTGATGGAGCGCGGAGCCAAGGTTTCGATCGGACACTCGGCGGAGCATATCGACGGGGCGGACATCGTTGTCTATTCTTCCAGCATTTCTCCGGACAATGTGGAACGGGTGGCGGCCAAAGAACAAGGGATTGAAGTGCTTCACCGTTCTCAAATGTTGGCCCGCCTTTTGAATGACAAAAAAGGGATCGCGGTTGCAGGGGCTCATGGAAAAACAACCACTTCCTCCATGGTTGCCCAGACGCTGGAATTGTGCGGAGTGGATCCGACCTATATCATCGGTGGAGAGATTGTCGCCCTGAAAGGAAATGCCAAAGCCGGCCAGAGCGATTATGTCGTCGCTGAAGCGGACGAGAGCGACGGATCGTTCCTGGAGTATTATCCGCATCTGGCTGTCGTGACCAATATTGAAGCAGATCATCTTGAAAATTATGGCGGCGATTTTGAAAACTTGAAAAAAGCGTACCGTTCCTTCCTCAATCAGGTAAGGCCCGACGGTGCGGCAGTGCTGTTTTGGGACGATGAATATGTCCGGGAAATGGCGGATGATGTAAACGGCCGCATCATCACGTATGCCATTGACCGCGATGCGGATTACCGGGCCATAAACATCCGCGAAAATTTGCGTCAGATTCAATTTACCGTTGTGCGCGGGGAAGAGGTGTTGGGGGATGTGCTGTTAAACATCCCGGGGCGCCACAATGTGGCCAATGCCTTGGCGGCCGTCATTGTCTGCCTGGAAGTCGGGGTGCCGTTTGAGCAGATTGTGAAAGCGTTGTTCCGTTTTCAGGGAGCCAAACGCCGCTTCCAGGTGATTGGCGAAGAACAAGACATCTTGATTGTGGACGATTATGCCCATCATCCGACGGAAATCCAAGCTACATTAAAAGGGGCAAAGGCGCTCGGCCGCCGGATGGTTGTCGTCTTCCAGCCGCAGCGGTATTCACGCACGCATTTATTGATGAATGAATTCAGCCAGGCTTTTTACGATGCGGATGAAGTGATCATCAATACCATTTACGCACCGCCCGGCGAGCAACCGATTCCCGGCGTCACCGCCGAGCGTTTGGCCGAACTGATCAAGCAAAACAGCAATGCCAATACCCGGTTTTTGGCCACCAAAGAAGAAGTGGTTGAATATCTGGCTCAACATGTACAGCCCAACGATTTGGTGATGACCATGGGGGCCGGCGACATTTGGCGGGTGGCTCACATGCTGAAAGAAGAATTGCAAAAAGAACGGGTGAATGAGTAAAAAATGATTGCGGAGTCGGAAAAGAGCCGGTATTTCACCGGCTCTTTTTCTGCAGGAAGGATTTATGCTATGCTTTGCATGAGAAAGGAGGAGAGACCGGTGAAGTCAGGAAAATGGCTTGCGCTGATTTTGATCGGCATGTTGGCCGTTTTGGCCGGATGCGGTGCCGCCGACCAGCCGGCAGAAGAAACCCAAACCGGACAAAGTGCCGTATCCGATAATGATGTGTCCGATCTGAATTGGAGGGTTCCTTCATTTACATATACCAATCAAAACAACGAAACCGTGGGATTGGATGATTTGAAGGGAAAAGTTTGGCTGGCCGACTTTATCTTCACGCGCTGTCCCAATGTTTGTCCGCCGATGACGGCAAATATGTCCAAAGTTCAAGAAGCTCTGAAACAAGCCGGGGTGAAAGCGGAAATCGTATCGTTCACGGTGGACCCTGAACATGATCAACCGGAACAGTTGAGGGTGTTTGCCGAAAAGCACCATGCTGATTTAAATTCATGGCACTTTTTGACTGGTTATTCCCTGGAGGAGATTCAAAAGTTGACTCAAGAGGCTTTTAAGGGGTCCATCTCTCAACAGGAAGGGCCGTCCCCGGATGTTCCGCTGTTGGTCAATCACCCGACACAATTTTATCTGATCGACCAAAACGGGAAAGTCGTGAAATTTTATGACGGATTGAAGCCGGATGCCGGGCAAATCGTTCAGGATGTTAAAAACTTGCAAAAATAAAAGGCTTGAGAACCATCTCAAGCCTTTTTTTAACGGGAATTGATGAGATGTTCCCCCCGGCGTGGCAAATAAAGCAAACTGAGCGCCGTGCTGATCAAGGCACCGGTGATGACCAACCACAAGCATTCCAGGGTTGACAATGCATCAACGATCCGGGCGAATAACGCGATCCATACGGTTTGGATTCCCAGGTTGATCCATCCGATGAACGTCAACCCTTTAGCCCATTGAGCGGCTGAGAGGGGATATAACCGGCGGATGCCCGGGTATTGTTTCGGATCGGCCAATTGCGGCAATTGCTTGATGAACATCCAAGCACAGGCGACACAGACGCCGGCGCTCACCCATCGGTTTGGAAAGATCCCGATCAAGATCATGGCCCAGATGAGCAGTCGGATTTGAATGGAAAACAGTTCGCTTTTCCGGATAAAGGTGCGCCAATACAAATATGAAGATGCTTGTTGCCGGGACCACCGGGGAAGAAACCGGATCAGCCATGCCCGTTTCTTGACGGGGGTCTTGAGCCGCGGCATGTCCACAAACAAGCCGGCCAGCGAATGATAACGGGCCAATGTGTTTGCTTCCGATTTCTGCATCAACCGCCAGGGATAGGGACAGGCAGGAGCTTTTCGGTAAACGGCAATGGCTGAAAGCAGAAGGCCGATGAGCAAGACCGACGCCCAGATTCCCTGCTGATGCAAGAAAGCATAAGCGGCCCCTCCGTTGAACAGAAAGCGGATCCCGGTTACCAGACGCACTTGCTGCACGGGGAGCAAAATGGTTAACCGCATTTGCCACCATTCGGCGAAGATGTTTACCACTTGGATGACGGCAAAAAAGACATAGGAGACAAAAAAGAATCCATGGCTTTTCCAAACCGCGAGAAAAACCGGATAGAGCAACAGGGTGAAAATGGCCAGGTGAATCAGATGAATGGCGGTGCTGTAGATCAAGCTGGCCCGAAAATACGGTTTCATCCGGGTTTCCAGCGGCAGAAGAAAAACGGAATCAGCCGGCTGGATCCATGTGCGGATCCGGCTGGATGTCAAGAGCAAGGCATAAGGAAGAGTTAACAAAAGTTCAATCGGAAAATCAGGGGGCAGCCAGATCAGGAATTGCTCGTAAGCAAAATACAGGGCAATGAATAAGATTCCCAGAAAAAGGGGCGTCCCCCCGCTACTGGCCACCATCCGGATTGAGCGCATGGCAGCCAGCCAGGAATTTTTCATTCGGTCATAAAAAAGTTTGCCGGTATTCATGATCGCTTCCCTTCTATCGCCAACATAAACAGTTCATCCAATGCCTTGTTCCGGGTTCCCGCCTGCCGGTTCATCTCGGACAGGGTGCCGGAGAAGCGCACTTCGCCTTCATGAAGCAATACAAAGCGCTCACAAAATTTTTCGGCCGTTTCCAAAATGTGTGTGGACATTAAAATGCCCATCCCCTCTTTTTTTCTTTCTTCCAATAATTGGAGCAAAGAACGGATGGCCAGCGGATCCAACCCGACAAAGGGTTCATCGATGATCAAAAAGCGGGGGCGGACCAGGAAAGCGCACAAGATCATGATTTTTTGCTGCATGCCTTTGGAAAAAGTGTCCGGAAACCAGTTTTTCACTTTGTTCATCCGGAAACGTTCCAGCAAGGCCCCTGCGCGCTGTTGGAACTCCTCCCGGGACAATTGATAAGCACTGGCTGTCAGTTCCAGGTGCTCCCATAAAGTGAGTTCTTCATAAAATTGCGGGGTTTCCGGGATGTAAGCGAGTTGGGACCGGAACGATTCCGGATTTTCTGACAACGTATACCCGTTGATGGTGACGGTGCCGGAAAAAGGGGTGACAAGGCCCAAGATATTTTTGATGGTGGTGCTTTTTCCGGCGCCGTTCAACCCGATGAGGCCCACCATTTCACCGGGTTTCACCGAAAAACTGACATTTTTGATGACCGGATGTTGACGGGCATATCCACCGGTAAGTTGATTGACTGAAAGCATAAAATACTCCTTTATGTAGTGAAAAATGGATATGGTTTACCATTAGTTTGCGTGAAAAAAGAAAGGATTGCAAGCAGGGAAAAGATCCGCGGATGGAAAGGAAAATTCAAAACAAAGTAGAATTGGTAAAAATTGTCGGGATTTCTGCGGGAGGAGGGAAGCGGGTGCTGTTGGAGGAAGCCGTTCATCTTGCTTTGAAAGAAGGCGCGACCGATTTGCATTACATTGAGGGGGAGCATCCTTGTATGCGGGTGAACGGGGAAGTCTTGGTATGGTATGCCGGCCGGGGAATAAGAGAAGAGATTGAAAAGTGCATGCCATCCGGGACGGATCCGGTGAGGGAGTCGGATTTCACATGGCATTCAGGCCATCACCGGGCGAGGATTCATTGTTATCAAAAACAAGAGCGTCTGGCGCTGGCCATCCGCTTTTTGCCGGATCGCATTCCGACTCCGAAAGAGCTTCATCTTCCCCCGGTGCTGTATCAAAAAGTGATGTATCAAACCGGTTTGTTGCTGGTCACGGGCCCGACCGGAAGCGGAAAAACGACAACGCTGGCTTCGTTGATTCAGGAATTGAATCATACGGAAGCTTTACATATCCTGACGTTGGAAGATCCGATCGAGTATTTCCATGCGTCAAAAAAGTCGCTGGTCATCCAACGGGAAATCGGGAAAGACACCGAAAGTTATGTAAGTGGTATGTTGTCCGCTTTGCGGCAAGGACCGGATGTGATCATGGTCGGGGAGTTAAGGGACGTTGAAAGCATCATGGCCGCCCTTCACCTTGCCGAAACGGGGAAACGGGTCATGGCCACTTTTCATGCCGGGAATGTGGAAAAGGCGATTTACCGGATCATTGACAGTTTTCCCGCGGATCGGCAAAAATGGGTGCGGTCGCAATTGGCGGCTTCGCTGTCGGCGGTGGTGGCCCAAAAGATGGCCGGGCCAATCGGCAGGCGTATGCGGCCGGTTTTTGAAGTTTTGCTGAACCATCGTTCCGTTGCCCATCTGATTCGAAATGGCGAGATCCACCAGCTTCCTTCCGTGATGCAGGCTCATCAGGCTTCAGGCATGCAGACCATGGAAATGGAATTGAGAAAACTGCAGGAGGAAGGAATCGGTGCCATTGAATGAATATGGATTATGGATGGCGGCGGGAATAAGCGGCTTGGTTGCTTATTGGATCCCCGGACTGGCTTATTGGATCGGATCGGGCAAATGCGGGGAGCCGGTACACTGTTCATTTCGTTTGAAACCGTTGTCCCGGGTTTTCTTCGCCATTTTCGCCGCCGGCTTGTCATGGACGGTTCAGTGGAAGCTGGGAACCGGTTGGGAAAGTTGGATGGCGACGGTGTTGGTTTGGTTGTTATTGGTGATTGCACTGACCGACATCTGTTTTTTTCTGATCCCCGATGTGGTCACATACAGCGGCTTTTTCCTCTTTATGTCGTGGCGTTTCTTTGTGGATGCCGCCAACATGCCCGTTTACCTGGCCGGAGGATTTTTCATCACGTCGGGGTTGTCTCTGGTCAGCTGGATCAGCCGCGGGCTGGGTTGGGGGGATGTCAAGCTGGTCGCCATGGCATCCTGGGTGGTGGAATGGCCGCAGCTTTTGCTGTCCATCTGGTTTGCCACGCTGAGTTCCATGCTTCATGTGGCCGGGCGTCTCCGGTCCCGGGGGAGGGCGGCCGTCCGTGAACCGCTTCCGTTCGGTCCTCATTTGGCCGCAGGCATGTTTCTTTCCTTATTGTGCGGGGATGTGCTCCGCGATTGGTACGGGGAGCAGTTTTTGCAATTTTTCCTGCCCTGTTTTGGTTCTATCGTTCCTATGAATTCATAAACTATATTAACAGGATGATAGAGAGGGGGCAGTCAATCCATGGAGAAACTGAGAAAAACTCAAGTGCAAGTGCATAAAACCGGATTAAAGGTAAGGCTTCAAACCAGACCGGTTGCTGCAAAGCCGAAGCATGACTGTTCCGTCACAACGGAAACCAAACCGCTGTACAAACCGAAAACGGAAACGCAAAAGCCATCGTGGGAACCATGGCTGAAAATGAAAAATTTGACGACAGGAAGTGTGTGGCCGTGGGAAAAGGCAAAGAATGAAAAACGGGTGATTCAGTGGGCTTCCCCGAACAATCCGTTTCGTCATAAAAGAACCGGGAAAAAAAAGCGGAACAACCCAGCTTGGCAAATGATATGTTCGGCCGGGGCCGCGTTGGTGATCGGCACCATCATGGGACTTTCCGTCTTGAATTTGTTTTTTAATGAAAATGCCACGTTTTCCAACCGTACCATTGATTCTCATCTCAATCCGCCGCCGGATGCGGGGGAAAAAGAAACGCCGCTACCGGAACCAACCGACCGTTCCCAGGCTCTTCCCCCGCTTCAGACCGTGATGTTGCAGGCGGGAAGTTATGAAGAAAAAGCAGGAGCGGAAAAAGCGATGAATCAATTCCGGGTGAAAGGGTTGGCCGCCGTGATGTCGGAACAAGCTCCGTACCGGATTTATCTGGGGATGGCACCTGACCGGGACCTGGCCCTGAAATTGTCGGCAATTTATCAGAAGCAGGATGTCTCCGTTTATTTGAAGGAAGTCCGTTTACAGGGAGAAGCGGCATTGGATCCGGAAGTGAACCAAGCGCTTCTGGATCCATTGAAACAAGGAAACCGCCTGGTGCAACAACTGAGCAGCCTGTCAGCCGGCGCCATCCGGGGAACGGCACAGCAGGAAACACCTCTCAAGGTACCGGGGGATTTATCTGAACAATTCCAAAACTTTGTCGTCCAAATGCAAGCGGTGAAAGGAAAACTTCCGGGTGACGCCGGGGAATCGGCGGACCGGATGATCCAAGCGTTGGACCAGGCCGTGCAAAGCGGGTTGGCTGCACAAAAAAATCCCGGCCAGGCGCTCCTGTGGCAAATGCAAGAGGGGTTGATCCGGTACACCGTGGGTTACGAGAAATTGATCCAATCCTTAAAAGAACAATGAAATTTTTGAGTCGGATGTCACCAAGGGCGTTTGGAATCTTGTTGAAGAGCTTGCCATCTGATAAACTAAAAAATGATATATGAATTGACGGCACCCCGCGAAAGCGGGTGCTTTTTTCCTTGATAAGACAATATGTAAATTTTTGGAAATTGATTATAACCGTTGGTTGGTTTTGGTTTTCAGGCAGGTGTTGGTGGATGGATATGAAACGCGAAATTGTTTTGGCTTCCGGATCTCCTCGCAGAAGAGAATTGCTTGCACGTTTTGGAGTTCCGTTTCGTGTTCAAACAAGCCGCATTGATGAAACGAGGGATTTGCCCGATTTGCCGGAAAAAGTTGTGGAAGAACTGGCAAGGCGCAAAGGGAAGGCAGTTGCCGCCGGATGCCGGAATGCTTTGGTCATCGGAGCGGATACGGTGGTTGTGTTTGATGGAACCATTTTGGGAAAGCCGAAAGATGAACAGGATGCCGTTTCCATGCTGAGGATGTTGTCAGGAAAAGAGCATCAGGTTTATTCCGGGCTTTCTTTGATCACCGTTGATCAGGGGAAAATCACGAGAGAGGATGTATCGCACCGGATGACGCGCGTTTGGATGCGACCGCTTTCCGATGAGAAAATCGAATGGTATGTGAACACGAAAGAGCCTTTAGATAAAGCTGGAGCTTACGGAATCCAAGGGTTGGGAGCTTGTTTGGTGGACCGGATTGAAGGATGCTATTTTAATGTGGTCGGCATGTCTTTGTCCCTCTTGGATGAAATGCTGACCGAAACCGGTTATACCCTTGCACAGGATTAACGTCGGAGATTCACCTCTGCTGACCTTTGACAACCTGGTTTAATCCTCCGGAAGGAAGGAGTGGAGTGGCCGGCAGAGGAGGATGGATGATGAAGGAACCGAAAAATTCATTGCCGATGTTAAAAGATGTTCCGGAGGAAGAAAGACCCCGTGAGCGGATGTTGCGCTTCGGGCCGGAGAAGTTGTCCAATGCGGAGTTGTTGGCACTTTTGCTCCGGACGGGAAGCACGGGAGAATCGGTCATGGTGCTGGCGCAACGCGTGTTGAGCAAAACGGGGGGTTTGAAAGCCCTCACGCAAATCTCACTCCAAGAATTGATGCAAATTCATGGCATCGGCCCTGCCAAAGCCGTACAAATCATGGCAGGGGTTGAACTCGGGCAACGGATTTCAAGATTGCTGCCCGAGGAACGGTATGCCATTCATTCCCCGCAAGATGCTGCCCGCTATGTCATGGAAGAGCTTCGTTTTCTGAAACAGGAGCATTTCGTTTGCCTTTTTTTAAACACCAAGTATCAAGTCATCGGAAAACAATGCATTTTTAAAGGGAGTTTAAACGCCTCTGTTGTTCATCCCCGGGAGATCTTCCATGAAGCGATCCGTTTCAGTGCTGCGGCAATCGTTTGCGTACATAATCATCCCAGCGGGGACCCGACCCCCAGCCCGGAAGACCTCGAAGTGACGGAGAGGTTGGTGGAAGCCGGGAAATTATTGGGGATTGAAATTCTGGATCACCTGATTATCGGGGATCAACTGTATATGAGCATGCGTGAGCACGGCATGATTCCGGAGGAATGACCGGCAATGAACGAGATAAGGGATCATGGGGAGGAGGAACTTTATGTTTGGCGGTTTTGTCAAAGATTTGGGAATTGATTTGGGGACGGCCAACACCCTAGTATACGTCAAAGGGGAAGGGATCGTGGTCCGGGAACCGTCCGTGGTGGCCATGGAGTCGGGAACCGGTGAGATCAAAGCGGTGGGGAATGCAGCCAAGCTCATGATCGGGCGCACCCCCGGTAACATTGTTGCGATCCGCCCGATGAAAGATGGTGTGATTGCGGATTACACCACCACGGCAACCATGATGGAGTATTTTATCAAAAAAGCGATGGATCAAAAAATGATCATTCCCCGTAAGCCCAACGTGATGGTCTGCATTCCGTCAGGGGTGACCCCCGTTGAAAAGCGGGCGGTGGAACAAGCATCGACGCGGGCCGGAGCCAAAGAGGCTTACACGATTGAAGAACCTTTTGCCGCAGCCATTGGGGCCGGCCTACCCGTTTGGGAGCCGACCGGGAGCATGGTGGTGGATATCGGCGGCGGCACCACCGAAGTGGCGGTCATTTCCCTCGGGGGAATCGTGACGTGCCAGTCGTTGCGGGTGGCCGGCGATAAAATGGATGAAGCGATCATCCAATATATCCGTCGGAAGCATAACTTGTTGATCGGCGAGCGGACGGCGGAGATGCTGAAATTGGAGATTGGCTCGGCGATTCCGAGTGATGATGATTCGGGCAAGGAAGAACGGGAAATCAAAGGAAGGGATTTGATCACCGGGCTTCCCAGAAAAATTTCCATCACTTCAAGAGAAATTGCGGAAGCTTTGTCCGAAACGGTCAGAGAGATTATCAATGCCGTGAAATTGACTTTGGAAGAAACCCCGCCGGAGCTTGCGGCCGATATATTGGAACGCGGGATTATGTTGACCGGGGGAGGGGCTTTGCTCCGCAATATCGATGAATGTTTGCATCAGGAGACCCACATGCCCGTGATGATCGCGGAAAACCCGCTGGATTGCGTGGCGATCGGGACGGGTGCTTCTTTGGAGCATCTGGATAAGTTGAATCCGAAAAATCATTCCGGCTATCTGGAGTCGTTTCGGAAACGTTTTTATTAAAGGGTTGTGAAATGGATGAGGCGCAGTACCAATCGGTTTCTAATGGTGATGGCCCTTGTGGTTGCAATCTTTCTGACCGTCAATGTGACACGGGGGGAAAGAGGGACGCTGTCGGCACCGGAAAGCTGGTTCATCAACGGTTTTGGATGGATTCAATCCTTGATTCACCTGCCGGTTCAACCCCTTCTCGCGGCGGGACATGAGGAAGAAAGCCCCGAAACCGCCATGATGAAATTAAAAGTTCAAGCACAAAACCTGGAAAAGGAAAATGAGGAGTTGAAAAAGCTTCTCGGCTACAAAAAAGAACATCCGATGGATACCATTACGGCCCGGGTGGCTTACCGCAATCCGGACCGTTGGAATAACCGGTTGGTGATCAACCGGGGTACGGAAGACGGTGTCAAGCCCAAAATGCCGGTCATCACTTCCGAGGGATTGATCGGACGGGTGGAAAATGTGACGAAGTACATGGCCGAGATTCAGCTGTTGACGGATTCGGAAGGAGGCCCCGGGATTGCGGCGGTGATCCAGACCGGCTCGGAGGAAGTGTTGGGGATTGTTGAAGGATATGATCCCCGGAGAAAATGTTTGATTTTAAATAAAGTCTCCGTCACCGCCCGGCCGGAGAAAGGACAAATGGTGGTGACTTCCCGGTTATCGGATGTTTATCCGGGAGGGATTTTGATCGGCACCGTCGACGATGTGAAAATGAGTGAAGGAAAAGTTGAACAGGTGGTTTATGTCAAACCGTCCGCATCGTTTGAGAATCTGGATTTTGTCATGGTGGTGAAAGATCCGGAGAAATTACAATTAAATCAGCTTCAGAAATAAAAACATACCGGGAACGGGAGGGGAAAATCGATGAAAAAATACTTCGTCGCTTTTCTCTCCTTCCTATTTATATTGGAAGGATCCAAATTGCAGTTATTGCTCCCTCAATCTTGGGGGAGCACTTTTGTCATGATTCCGGCGTTGGTGGTAAGTGGTTTGATTTCTATTTCTTTCTATTTGCCGCGCCGCTATGTTTTATGGATTGGTTTTATCTTCGGATTGTTCCATGATATTGTTTACGGGCCGGCCATCGGGATCAAAGCTTTCACGTTCCCTCTTGTCGCTTACGGCACTTACCTGTTGTCCGGAGCTTTTTCATTGTATCAATGGATCGCCGGGATCACCTTCTTTTTGGGGCAATCCGCATATTTTATCATTCTCTATGGCTGGTATTGGTTGTTTGGTTTTACAAACATGGATTTTTCTTATGCCTTTTGGCTCCATATCGTTCCGTCCATCCTGTTGAATTGGTTGCTGGCCTATCTCATTCATCAGCCGATCCGTTGGATCTATCAGAAAAAACGGAATCGCTCCATTATCTTTGACACGATTTTGCGTTAAGCCTGTAAAGCGCGACACGGATGGAAGGAAAATAAAGGGAGAAAGCGAAATCAATAGTGAGGCGGGTGACGTCAAGATGGGTAAAGTGTTAAAACCGGGCGTAACGATCAAAGGCACCAAAGACGGCCTTCTCTTCTATCTCGATGATTCGCGTCCCTTTTCAGCTGTATTGGAAGAGTTAAAACATAAGCTGGAAAACACGCAAGCTGCAAATATTTGGGATGGTCCCGACATGAAAGTCATCATCAAGCTGGGGGAGCGGCAGATTACCCGGACGGAAGAAAAGTCAATACGCGCATTGTTCTCCAAACGAAAAAACTTGATTATTCACGAATTCCAATCAGAAGGAAAGCATTATCTGCAAAGGGAAGAAGATGAGATTGAAGTCAAATCGGGGACGGTGCGTTCCGGTCAGGTGTTGGTACATAGCGGAAATCTCCTTTTTCTGGGGGATGTGAATCCGGGCGGAACGATTCAATGCACGGGAAGCATCTACGTATTGGGGGCGTTGAGGGGGCTGGCCCATGCCGGATGTGAAGGAGATGAAAATGCCATCATCGTTGCATCGGTTTTGCGTCCCACACAGCTTCGGATTGCAGATGTGATTTCCCGCCCGCCGGATCGTTGGGACGAGGCCGAAGTGGGGATGCGCTTTGCTTATTTGTCGGATCATCAAATTGCCGTGGAGAAAATTCATCTTCTGGGGCAGTTGCGTCCGGAATTCGAGTGGAAAACAACCAGACGGCGTTTTTTATAGATGACAGATGGTTTGGAGGGTGAGCATTGGGAGAGAGCGTTCTTGTAACCTCGGGCAAAGGGGGCGTGGGAAAGTCGACGACTTCGGTCAATATTGGAACCGCCCTTGCTTTGTCCGGGAAAAAAGTGTGTTTGGTCGATGCAGATATTGGTCTTCGGAATCTGGATGTGTTGATGGGGTTGGAGAACCGGATCATTTATGACCTGATCGACGTGTTGGAGAAGAAATGCCGGATTGAACAGGCTTTGATCAAGGACAAGCGTTGTGATGAGCTTTATTTGATGCCGGCCGCCCAAACAAGGGACAAAACCGCCGTTTCCAGAAAGCAAATGCGTTGGTTGATTGCCGAATTAAAAGAGCAATTTGATTATGTGTTCATAGACTGCCCGGCAGGTATTGATGTCGGTTTTAAAAACGCCGTATCCGGTGCGGATGCAGCGATTGTCGTCACCACTCCCGAAAATGCGGCCATCCGGGATGCGGACCGGGTGATCGGTTTGTTGGAAAAAGAGGAAGTGTCGGCTCCGAAATTGGTGGTCAACCGGTTGCGCAAGCAAATGGCCAGGGACGGAAGCATGATGGATGTCGATGAAGTCGTGGCTGTCCTGGCCGTGGATCTTCTGGGGGTGGTTCCCGATGATGAGCAGGTGATCCGGGCCGGACACACGGGGGAACCGATCGTTTATGACCATCGGAATCCGGCCGGAAAAGCTTACCGGAATATCGCGCGTCGGATTCAGGGAGAAATGGTTCCCCTCATGGTCTTGGAAAAAGAAATTGGCGTGTTTACCAAAATGAAAAAATGGTTGGGATTTGCTTGAAGAAACACGAAGCAGGCCGGGGCGGTCTGCTTTTTTCATATTCCGGATGGGTTGGACATATATTGATGAAAAATGGACAAACGGGTGATAACCTATGGCCAGTGAACATGAGTGGGTTCGGCAAATCCGAAAAAGACGGGAGCAACAATGGCGTCAGATGAACAAGATCAGAGAACGGAATCTTGCCGGAAACCGCTTGGGATCCGGTTCGGTCCCGTGGTATCAGGCGTCCGTGAAACAGCCGGAGGAAACCAAAGACAGACGGAAACCGCTCCAATCATTTTTGAACCAGTGGATCGTTGTGATGATTTTGTTTTTGGCAACCGCCGCGGTTTATTCGGTACCGTCAGCCCGGACCGCTCCTGTGAAACATTGGATATCCCGGTCGCTCACAGAGGAATTTCAATTCGCAACCGTGTTGGACTGGTATCAAAAATATGCCGCCGGATCCCCTGCATTGTTGCCGGCCTTTTCGGGAAACCATGAAGAAAAAAAGGAAGAGCAGTGGACCGTCCCGGTGTCTGGGAAAATTGCCTTGCCGTTTGATGAGAAACGAAAAGGAGTGGTCCTTGTCACTCCGGAGTCGGCTAAAGTGGTGGCTTCGGCAGAGGGAAGGGTTCAATTTACAGGGTATAAAGAAGGACTTGGCAACACCATCATTATTCAGCATGCCAACGGGACCGAAACATGGTACGGCTGGTTGGAAGACATGAAAGTAAAAGAAAAAGACTGGGTCCAAAAAGGAAAAGAGATTGGTACAGTCAAAAAGATGGAGAATCAATCCTTTTTCTATTTTGCCATCCGGAAAAATAAAGAATTCATCAATCCGGCGGGTGTGATTCCATTTGATTAAGCGAATGGTTCCGGTGCCCGTTCGCATTCATCCTCTGTTTTGGCTCATTGTCTGTTCAGCGGTATGGACAGGCTATTTTATTGAGATTATGACTTTGTTTGTGCTGGTGCTGATTCATGAATTGGGCCATGCGGCGGCTGCCGGTGCATTCGGCTGGAGGGTGGATTCCATTGAGTTGTTGCCGTTTGGCGGGGTGGTGAAAACCGATGAATGGGGAACGGTGCCGGCCCGGGAAGAGCTGACGGTCGCTTTGGCCGGACCGTTTCAACATATCCTGATGATCCTCATCAGTTTGTTTTTCTACCGTCAAGGATGGTGGACAAAAGAGTGGACGGAATATTTTATACAGGGAAATCTCATGATCGCCGGTTTTAACCTGTTGCCCGTTTATCCTTTGGACGGGGGGCGTGTTTTTCTTTCGACGCTCAGTTATTTTTTCCCGTACCGGTTTTGCCTTCACTTTACCCTGTGGACGGGAATGGCCGGATCGCTTGCTTTGTGCGTGCTGGCCCTTTTTTGGTCGCCCGAAGGGATTTTGGTTCACTTATTGATTCTTGGCATCTTTTTGTTTTATTCCAATTTGCAGATGCTCAGGCAAAAAAATATCCATTTTTTCCGTTTTCTCCTCTTTCGGCGCCATCATCCCGATTTGTCCCGCCCGGTCAAAAAGGTGCGCATGGAACCCGACACCCGCTTGAACGAGGTGATTTTGAAGCTCTGCAAAGAAAAATACCATGTTTTGGAGGTGGTGGATCAAAACGGGGAACTGGTGAGCATTTTGCCCGAAGAATGGCTGCTCGATGCTTACATGACTTGCCCGTACGGCAAAACCACCATCAAGGAATGGTTTGCGTCATGAAATTGGGTGGAGTTGGAAGCGAAAACACTTTGACAATTTCCATGGGAATGTGCTAAGATAAGCGTTGTTGTTATCACCGCTCACAACGGGATTCCAAAAGGCTCGATGCCTTTCCTGCTGTGGCGAGTCTCTATTTAAGAGGAGGATTGGAAATGTACGCTGTAATCGAAACAGGTGGCAAACAATATCGCGTGGAGAAAGACAGTGTTCTCTACATTGAAAAACTGGATGCACAAGAAGGGGAAACCGTCACCTTTGATAAAGTTTTGCTGGTAAATGACGGTGAACAAGTCAAAGTGGGAACCCCTCTGGTGGAAGGTGCAAAAGTAACCGGTAAAGTATTGAAACATGGAAAAGGGAAAAAAATCACCGTGTTTAAATATAAACCGAAAAAGAATTACAAACGGAAAAAAGGGCATCGTCAACCGTTTACCAAAGTGGTCATCAGCGGCATTGAAGCCCAATGATCCAGGTTCGGGTGAAGCGTGACGGCCAAAACCGTGTAAAACGGGTGTTGATTACCGGGCATGCCGATTACGGCGAGTATGGAAAAGATATTGTGTGTGCCGCTGTTTCCGGCATTTCCATCGGCATGGTGAATGCCATTGAACAAATGTTCGGTGTCCAGGTTCATCGTGATGATGACGGGGACGGGAAAATTGATTGTTTCTTGCCGGATCAGGTGAAAGATCCTGATACTCGTGAAAAAATCGGCTTGTTGCTGGAAGCGATGGTCGTCTCACTCGAAAACGTGGCGGAAGCCTATTCGTCTTATGTTAGAATAAGTGAATGGAAATCATAATGAACAGAAAGAGGTGGACATGATGCTGAAACTTAACCTGCAATGCTTTGCTTCGAAAAAAGGTGTGGGTTCCACAAAAAACGGTCGGGACAGCATTTCTAAACGTCTGGGTGTAAAACGTGGCGACGGTCAATTCGTATTGGCCGGAAACATTTTGGTTCGTCAACGCGGAACCAAAATTTACCCGGGCTTGAATGTCGGCCGTGGCGGAGACGACACCTTGTTTGCGAAAGCTGACGGAATTGTACGCTTCGAGCGTATGGGACGCAACAAAAAACGCGTGAGCATCATTCCGGTTGCAGAAAAAGAAGCAGCCGCTGCACGTGCGTAAGGTTGAATTTCAAATACCAGTTTAATGAAAGGTAAGCATTGTTCGTCGTCGGGCAAGTGCTTACCTTTTATTTATGGGTTTTTCTTTCAGGGGCAATCTTGTACAATAAATGGCAAAGCAAAATTTCGGATATACATAAGATGGGAGAGGTTTATTTTGAAGCGGGGGTTTCTGCTCTGTAAGCCGTTTGTTCCGTTGATGTTGGTGATGACCGGGTGGCTTGTGCATCCGTTTGGAAAATCGGGGGATGTTTTCTTTTTCCTCGCTTCATGGTGTGCTCTTTTGGGAGGGATCTTTTATGGGCAACGACAAAATGAAATCCGGGAAGCCGGCCGGATCAAAAAAATGCTGTCCGATTTGCGCCACGAATGGATGAATCACATTCAGGTTTTGATGGGATATTTGATGATGAAAAAAGAAGAGGCCATGAAAGATTATTTTAACCGGCTGGTGAAGCAAGCCCGAAACGAGCGCATCATATCCAATCTGTCTTATGCTCCGCTGGCGGTTGCTTTGCTTGACATGCGCCATCGCCTGAAAGAGTGGGAGCTGTCTTTGGATGTTTCGGATCAGTTCCGGTTTGAATCAGTGGAGGAAGAAAAGAAATTTTTGAAAATTTGGCAGCAGTTGATAACGATGATTGAAAACAGGCATCAACAAACGGATGCGTATTCCGGAGTCTCTTTTTCTTTGGAAAAAGAGGATAACCAGGTGCGGGTCGGGGTCCGCTCAAACGAGGCTTCTTTTTGTTCCGGGGAATGGTTGCCGGTGTTGGAAGACCGTTTGAAAACGGTGGAACCATCGATCGCGATCCAAAACCTGGAAAATGCATTCGTGTTGACCTATCAACTGAAGCCGAATGGACTGGGAAGGTGACGAAGCAATGTTTGTGGATAAAGTCAAGGTATATGTAAAAGGCGGGGATGGTGGAAACGGCATGGTGGCATTCCGCCGGGAAAAGTATGTACCCAAAGGCGGTCCGGCAGGCGGAGACGGAGGCCGTGGCGGAGATGTCGTTTTTATCGTGGATGAAGGCTTGCGGACGTTGATGGACTTCCGGTACCAAAAGCATTTTAAGGCCAAACGGGGAGAAAACGGGCGTTCCAAATCGCAACACGGTGCCAATGCAGAAGATTTGGTGGTGAAAGTTCCTCCGGGAACGGTGGTTCGGGATGCCGATACGGGTGAATTGATCGCGGATCTGACGGAAAGCGGCCAGAAAGCAGTCGTTGCCCGTGGAGGCCGTGGCGGCCGCGGAAACATCCGGTTTGCCACCCCTGTCAATCCGGCGCCGCAAATTGCCGAAAATGGGGAGCCGGGTGAAGAACGTTGGATTGAGCTTGAATTGAAATTATTGGCGGATGTCGGTCTGGTTGGGTATCCGAGCGTTGGAAAATCGACGTTGTTATCCGTTGTTTCCGCAGCCAAACCCAAAGTGGCCGCCTACCACTTCACAACGCTCGTTCCCAACCTGGGAGTGGTTCATGTCGAAAGCGGCCGGAGCTTTGTGATGGCGGACCTTCCCGGATTGATTGAAGGCGCCCATCAGGGCGTCGGCTTGGGGCATCAATTTTTGCGCCATGTGGAACGGACCCGGGTGATCGTCCATGTCATTGATATGGCAGGATCCGAAGGACGGGATCCTTATCAGGATTATTTGCAGATCAACGAAGAGTTGAAGCAATATCGCCAGGAATTGGAGAAGCGCCCGCAAATTGTGGCGGCAAACAAAATGGATTTGCCGGACGCCGAAGAAAACCTTGCGTTGTTTAAAGAGCAAGTGGGAGAAGAGGTGCCGGTTTATCCGATTTCCGCAGCGACCGGCAAAGGGGTCAAAGACTTGATTTATGCAGTTGTTCAATTGTTGGAGAAAGTGGAAAAAGAGATGCCGGCTCCCGGGGAACCGATGGAGTTGCCTGCACGGCGGAAGGTCTACCGGAACAAAGAAGAGGACGACCCGGCATTTACCATTCGCAAAGAAAATGAAGTTTACGTGGTGGAAGGCGAGCGGATTCAAGCGTTGGTTCAACGGACGAATTTTTCCTATCATGACAGCATCATGCGCTTTGCAAAAATCATCCGGAACATGGGAGTGGAAGAAGCGCTCCGCAAACGCGGGGCAAAAGACGGAGATACGGTACGGATCGGGGACATGGAATTTGAATTGAATGATGCCGTGGATTATTAAAAAAGCAACCGGGGATCCGGTTGCTTTTTTATTGACGGATGGTCCCGGTGGCATGGGAATAACGGGCGTTTTCATCCGGGGCTTGATCCAGTTTGAACATGAATTTTCCTTCATCATGCACAATTTTTTGTATTTTCTTTGTGCCCGGCGGGACTTTTCCCTCGGCGATGGTCGGACATTCCAAATGGTCACAGTAGGTAAATACATAGTAATAGACCGGAGAAGGACCGTCATTTTGAATTTCCATGGTCATGGTTCCTTTGTCAAGATGAAACCATTCGGTCCAGGATGAGGGTTGGGACTGGTCCGGGGTTAATGTCAGAGAATGTTCGACCGGGAATGAAAAGCCGACGGAAAAACAAGCGAGTAAGAGGATGGAGAAAATTTTTGTTTTCCAGAGGTGTTGCATTTCATCACCACCTTGCTCTATTTAGTATAAGCAGGATTGGATGGAATATGAAAGGGAAACCGGAACAGTTTCCCGAAAATTTAGTGAAGGTTATGTTCCTTTTTGATGAAATCAAGTAAATTTTTACATCCTTCGCTGACCAAATCATACGTTTCTTGAAAATTGCCCGTGTACCACGGATCAGGCACTTCGGTGTAAGAAGTCCCGGGAATAAAATCGACAAACCGGTAAATTTTGTGATCCGGGTCCGGGGCCAAACGCTTCAAATCACGGACATTGTTGTTATCCATTCCGATAATATAGGTGAAAGCGGAAAAATCGTCCCGCTTTACTTGACGCGCGGTGATGCCGTCAAAGGAGATGCCGGCTTCGGTTAATTTTTTTTGCGTTCCATGGTGCGGGGGCTCTCCGGTATGCCAGTCCCCGGTGCCGGCTGAGTCTGTTTGAATTTCCTGCTCCAGCCCTTCCTCTTTGACCAGATGGCGGAACACGGCCTCAGCCATGGGGGAACGGCAAATGTTGCCCAGGCAGACAAACAGTACTGAAATCATTGACCAATCGCTCCTTTTTGTTGCAAATGATTGCAGATTTTATCATAACACGAAAAAAAATATGAAAAAAGCTTGCTTGAAAACGCTGTCAAAGATTAAAATGTCCGTATATAGAAAACATTTGTTTTTTAATGGGGGACAGTTGGGTATGTCAGAAGATATATTTGCATTGGTTCGTGTGGATATGCTTCCTGAAGCGATTCAGAAAACGTTGGAAGTGAAAAAATTGCTTGAAACCAAAGAAGTGACCAAGGTGCAGGAAGCAGTGGAAAGAGTGGGCTTGAGCCGCAGCTCGTTCTACAAATATAAAAACAGTGTTTTTCCGTTTAATGCGATGGTGAAAGAGAAAATTGTCACCATTGCCCTGACGCTGGAACACCGGGCAGGGGTTTTATCCCAAGTGCTCCAATACATGGCCGGGATGAATACCAGTGTCCTGACCATCAACCAGACCATTCCCTTGCAAGGGGAAGCCACGGTGTCAATGTCTGTGGATACCACGCAGATGGAAGCCGATATCCAAACTGTTTTGCACGGGCTTTCCCGTTTGGATGGTGTGCGGCGGGCCGCCGTTGTCGGCTCAGGAGAGTAAGAGAGAGTGAGGAGAGAAGAAAGATGAGAACAGGAATTTTGGAAAAGTACAGAGAGGATCTGCCGATCACCCCGGAGACGCCAAAGTTGACCTTGTACGAAGGAGAGACCCCGCTTTATTATGCAGAAACCTTATCCAGGGAATGGGGCGTCCGGTTGTATTTGAAATTTGAAGGTGCAAATCCGACCGGTTCCTTCAAAGACCGCGGTATGGTTTTGGCCATTGCCAAAGCAAAAGAAGAGGGAAGCCGGGCTGTGATTTGTGCATCGACGGGAAACACGGCCGCATCGGCCGCAGCCTATGCCGCCAAAATGGGAATTCAATGCTTTGTGGTGGTGCCGGACGGGTATGTGGCTATGGGCAAACTTTCGCAGGCAGTCATGTATGGGGCCACGGTTTTGTCCGTAAAGGGAAATTTTGACCAAGCGCTGAAGGTGGTGCGTGACATCACGGAAACTCATCCTGTCACCTTGGTCAATTCCGTCAATCCGTACCGGATCGAAGGGCAAAAAACCGCGGCGTTTGAAATTGCCGAACAGTTGGGGGAAGCCCCGGATGTGTTGGCGATTCCAGTCGGAAATGCCGGCAATATCACGGCGTATTGGAAAGGTTTCAAAGAGTATCACCAAAAAGGAATCATCCAAACCCTCCCGAAAATGTGGGGGTTTGAAGCGGAGGGGGCAGCCGCCATTGTCCGCGGGGAGCCGGTTGCCGAGCCGGAAACGGTGGCGACCGCAATCCGGATCGGAAACCCGGCCAGTTGGAAACAGGCGGTTCAGGCAGCAGATGAATCCAAAGGGTTGATTTCGTCTGTCACAGACCGTGAAATGTTGTTTGCCTATCAAGAGATCGCCAAAAAGGAAGGTGTGTTTTGCGAGCCGGCATCTGCCGCTTCCGTGGCCGGCGTGATGAAAATGCTTCGTTCTGGAAAAGGGAAACCAAAAACAGTCGTGTGCGTGTTGACGGGTAACGGCCTCAAGGATCCGCACATCGCCTTGGACACGGTTCAAGTAAAGCCGCGAGTCATCGCCTGTGAAAAGGAAGCGATTTTGGATTGTCTGTTTGAAAAACAAAAATCAGGGAGTTTTCCGTTATGAGCTTCTCGCCGTTTCGGGTGAAAGTTCCGGGCAGCTCGGCCAATCTGGGTCCGGGCTTTGATTCGATCGGGATGGCTCTGAATTGTTATCTGACGCTTTATTTTGAACCGTCCTCCTGTTGGGAGATCACGGTCGGGGGAAAGCATGCCGGTCAAGTTTCCCGGGATGAGGATAACCTGATTGTCCGTGTCATCCGGGATGTCTCCCGGGAACAGGGTGTCTTTCTCCCGCCTTTTAAGTTGCATATTGAAAATGACATACCGGTGGCCAGAGGGTTGGGAAGCAGTGCGGCGGCGATTGTGGCCGGCCTCATGGCGGCCGATCACCTGCTTGGCATGAACTGGAGCCGCAAAGAGTTGTTGAGAAGAGCCACGCTGTTGGAAGGGCATCCGGATAATGTCGGGGCTTCCCTTTTCGGAGGGGTGGTGATTGCCTCCTGGGATGGCCGGCAGGTGGAAGCGGTGGCGTGCGAACCGCCAGATATGCCGGTGATGACGGTCATTCCGGAACAATCCCTGTTGACCCAAACGGCCCGCCGGGCGCTGCCGGATCAGTATCCGCGGGATGATGCGGTGTTGGCAAGCAGCCGGGCCAATTTGCTGGTGGCGGCTTTGTTTTTGAAACAATGGGACTTGCTGAAAACGGCCATGCAGGATGCTTTTCATCAGCCCTACCGTGAAACGTTGATTCCCGGTTTGAAAGAAAGTTTAAACGAAGCGACTGCCCATGGTGCTTACGGGATTGCTTTGAGCGGGGCGGGGCCGACCATGGTGGCTTTTGTGAATGACTGGATGGAGCTGGAACGGTTTTTCCGCCGGTTGTTTTATGAGCTAAACGTGCCGGTCCGGATGGAAAAGATGTTTCCGGCTGAGAAAGGGGCGGCAGTGGAGTTGACAGCCACAGAAAAACATAGTAAATTCATTTGAAAAATATAAGGAGTTTGTGCATGGATAAACGTGTTGCCTATCTTGGACCTGTCGGAACGTTTAGTTATATGGCTGCAAAAGCTTTGTTCGCGCATGAAGAAGACGTTCAATTTATTCCTTATGCTTCGATTCCCGATTGCTTGAATGCCACTCAGGAAAAAGAAACCCGGTGTGCTGTCGTTCCGATTGAGAATACCATTGAAGGATCGGTGAATTCCACACTGGATTGGTTGATTCACCATGTGGATCTGCCGGTTTGCGCCGAATTGGTTTATCCGATTGCCCAATGCATCATGGGGCATCCGTCTGTCATCCACCGGGATCCGCATCAGATCCAGCGCATTTATTCCCATCCGCAGGGAATAGCCCAATGCGAGTTAAACCTCAGAAAACGGTATCCTTGTGCCGAGTACAAGATGATGGAAAGCACGGCGCAAGCGGCGGAAATGGTTGCGGGGCATCCCGGGGAACCGTGGCTTGCCGTCGGTCCGGAAGCTGCCGCCAAAGAGTACGGACTGCAAATCATCCAGGAACATGCGGAAGATCATCCGAACAATTTCACCCGTTTTTTTGTCGTCAGCCGCGAAGATTCCTCTTCGTTCCCGGACTCCGACACCCGCAAAACCAGCTTGCAGGTCATTTTGCCTTCCGACTATCCGGGGGCGCTGTATCAGGTGTTGGCGGCTTTTTCCTGGCGCAAGGTGAATTTGACGCATATTGAGTCCAGGCCGACTAAAACGGGGCTGGGTAATTACTTCTTTTGGATCGATGCCGAGTTGCCGGTTGAACATGTCTTGATGCAGGGTGCCATCAAAGAGATTGAAGCGTTGGGATGCCAGGTTCGTGTTCTGGGTTCGTTCCCTTGTTTTTTCAAAGAAGTCGGAAAAACATTAGCGATCCAGCAGAGAAGCTGAGAAATTGTTTGACATCTGCAAACCGGCGGGGTATAATGATTGAAAATTTATCGATAATGAATTTTCAGTTTAATCAGAAGGGTGCCTAGGGTTCCGTTCTTCGGTTGAAGAAGTCTGGACCGAGCGGCACCAACACCAACCGGTGTACACCGTGGGGATAAAAGCCTCCAGCGGCAGGTTCTGATTCGCAAGGATTGGAATTTGCCTCTGAGGGGCTTTTTATCATAACATCCATTCCATAAGGAGTGTTTATTTTGACGGGGACTGAACGATGGATTTTCATGAATGGGGAATACAAGCGAAAAGAAGAAGCATTCATTTCCGTTTTTGATCACGGTTTTTTGTATGGTGACGGTGTTTTTGAGGGAATTCGCGCTTATGACGGAAAAGTTTTCAAGTTGAAAGAACATATTGACCGTTTATATGATTCAGCCAAATCCATTTTGTTGACGATTCCATATTCGAAGGAAGAAATGAGCCGCTTGGTTTGTGACACCGTGCGCCGGAACCGGCTTCAAGATGCTTATATCCGTTTGGTGGTGTCACGGGGAGTGGGGGATTTGGGACTCGACCCGAAAAAATGCTCCCAATCAAGCGTCATCATTATCGCGGACCAAGTCCGGTTATTTCCCAATGAATTTTATGAAAAGGGAATTTCCATCATCACTGTTCCCACAAGGCGAAACATTCCCGATGCCCTGGATCCCAAGATCAAATCGCTCAATTACCTCAATAACATCCTGGTGAAAATCGAGGCGAATTTGGCCGGGGTTTCCGAAGCTTTGATGCTGAATTCCGAAGGATATGTCGCGGAAGGGTCCGGTGACAACATTTTCATCGTCAAAAACAACGTCTTATATACACCGCCCAGTTATATCGGGGCGCTTGAAGGGATCACCCGCGCCACCATAATGGATTTGGCCCGGCAAAAAGGGTATGAGGTCAAAGAACAGCCGTTTACCAGACATGATGTGTATGTGGCGGATGAAGTGTTCCTGACCGGAACGGCCGCCGAAGTCATCGGGGTTGTGAAAGTGGACGGACGAACCATCGGGGATGGGGTTCCCGGAAAGGTGACGAAAGAATTAAAAGAAGAGTTTGCGCAATATGCCCGCCAGGAAGGGGTTCCTGTCTACGAAAACAAAAAATTCGGAGTCGTGGGTTAATCTTCCCTTTGGCCATGCTCAAAAGAGCATGGCTTTGCTTTTTCAAGATAAAATGTCTTTCCGTACAAAGGTGATCCATGAAATGCACAAAGCGGCCAAAGCCCAGATGCTTAAAATGAACAGGGAAAAAGGGAAACTCATGTCTTCCATCATTATCGGTTTTCCGGCCAAATAATCCGTCAGGCTTAAATGCGTGAATGCAAAGTATTTGAGGATCTTCCACGACGGAGCCATTTGCATCAGCAGGTTGCCGGAGATGATGGCGGCCAACAAAATGCCGATGCCGGCCGCCGTGCTTCTTACCAAAACGGAAACCATAAACGAAAGGGTACCAACCACGATGCTTGAAAACCAAACGAGCCCGAAAGCCATAAAAATGTATTTCCATTGCGGGATGAGACGGACATGTCCGGTCAACAGCTGATCCCCCTGGATTTGAAAACCGGTTAAAACCGGCAGGGACCATCCCCGGTAACCAAAGGCGATGCCGGAGATGGCGTATCCGGTGACCGCCGTCAAAAGCAGCAAAAGCGAAATGCCCAGCAACAGCGCAATATATTTGCTGAGTAAAATTTTCCACCGCGGCACCGGCCGGGTTAAAAGCAGCTTGATGGTTCCCCGCGTATATTCCCCGGAAACGATGTCGGAAGCCAATACGACCACCAATAACGGCAGGAACAGGGAAGATGACTGTTCGATGAATTTTCTGAGGAATGTGGGAGCGCCCGGTGCTGCCGGATTGATGTTGTGTTCCAAGTAATATTGTTGCTGTTCAATATTGATTTTGGCCCATGTTTTCCACTCTTCCGGAATTCTGCTGGATGCCAGGCGGTTTTGCTGATCCACGATTTGTTGCTGCAATAACAAGCGCCAGTCGTCAGTTCCCGATTGTTTGATTTGTTCCGCTGTATTTCGGTATTGCGCGTAAGTGAAAAGAGGGATTAAAATAAACAAAATCAGCAATATCACCAAAATCCGTTTGTTTTTTATCATTTTCAGGACTTCATTGTAAATCAAACGGTTCAAGGAGCATCCCCCTTTGTCAGGTTCATGTAAAGATCCTCCAAGGTTTGTTTTCGGGGCGTGATTTCCCACACCTGAATCTGGTGATTTAATAAATATTGGTTGGTTTCGCTGATTTTCCCGGCAGGCATCTCCACCGACAAACGGGAGCCGGGTTTTTTCCTGATGTTTGTAACATAGGGGAGTTGTTGCAAACAATGCATCCCTTGGTTACAAGGAGTCACTTTCCATTCCACCCGTTCAAGGTCGCCGGCGGGGGGATGGACCGGACCGGTATAGATGAATTGGCCGTTTTGGATAATGGCCACCCGGTCACAGAGGGCTTGGATTTCATGCAAAATGTGGCTGGATAGAAACACGCCGATCCCTTCTTCACGGGCAAGCCGCCGGATGAAAGACCGCAAGTCGTGAATACCGGCAGGGTCGAGCCCGTTGGTCGGCTCGTCCAGAATTAGCAACTTTGGCCGGTTTAACAACGCCTGGGCAATCCCCAGACGTTGTTTCATGCCCAGCGAATAGGTTTTGACCGGATCGTGAATCCGTCCGGACAAACGCACTTGTTCGATTACTTCATCAATCCGTTTTTTTGGAAGACCGGCCATGCGCGCGAAGAATTCCAGATTTTCATACCCGGTTAAAGATGGGTATAATTCGGGATTTTCAACGATACACCCGACATGGGAAATGGCTTTGGTAAACGATTTTTTCAGGTCATGGCCGGCAATATGGATGCTTCCTTCACCCGGGCGGACGAGTCCGACCAGCATGCGGATGGTGGTGGTTTTTCCGGCGCCGTTCGGGCCTAAAAAACCGAAGATTTCTCCCGCACGGACTTCAAAGGAAAGATTTTGGACAATGGGCCGGCCGCGGATAACTTTGCCCAATCCTTGAACCGACAGCACCGTTTCATGAGTCGGCTTGTTCTGCATGGGATTTTCCCACCTCCGGGGATTCAAGGGTCATCACTTGCCACAACCGGTCGGCAATGTGTCTGTATCCCTGTTGGTTTGGATGAAAATGATCACTGTAAAGAAACGATTTTGGATGTTTCCAAAACAAATCATACACCGGAATGACGGTGACTTGCGGAAAAGATCGGGCGGTGGCCGTCAGGGTATCATTCCAGTCCGCCACGATTTTGAATGTCAGTTCATTCCCTTTTAAATCGGCAAACGGATTGTAGAGGCTGAGAAGATAAACGGAACCGTCCGGATTCAACCGCTGAATGTCTGACAAGATGGACACGAGATTGTTCCGGAAATGGTTTTTCCTTTCCAAAATGGCTTGGGGATCGGTTTTTGCCAAGTCTTCGCTTCCGTGGAACAAATCATTGCCGCCGATGGTGATCACCAGCGCATCCGCTTCTTTGACAAATTCCCGGATGTGTGCTTTTTTTAATTGATCCCGCAAATGTTGGGAAGTTTGTCCCCGGATGCTCAAATTGATGGATTGGGAACCGGGATAATGGTGTCGCCAATTTTTTTGGATGATTCCGAAGTAACCTTGTCCGCTGTGGTCACCGACTCCGCGGGTCAAGGAGTCGCCGAGGCCGAGCAGCAGTTTTTTGCCTGGTTCCGAAGAAAGGGAGGCCGTTTCGGAAGGGGAATGGCTGTTTTCAGGCGGTTTCACCATCTCACGGATGGCCCATCCGAAACCGGCCAGCATGAGACACAGGGATCCCCAGGTGAGGAAATAGACGGACTTCAACCAGATGGTTTTGGAATTCATCCCGGGCTCCTCCTTATTGGTTCTTGCAAAAGATTTTTATGAAACGCCTTATTTCTTTAAGCAAGAAAGTGTTTGTTTATGCATAGGATGATATTGATTCAGCCTTTATGAAGGGGGTTGTCCAATGAAAATCCATATTGCCCGTGAGGGGGAGACATTGTGGGATATTGCTCAAAAGTATAATATACCGCTGGAACGGTTACAAGAATGGAATGCGGATTTGGCGGATACAGAGAAATTGAAAAAAGGGGAGAAAATCCGGATTCCCACCGGCAAGATTCCCCTGGCCGTTTCCAGACAGGACACCCGGGGAACCACCGGACCGTCGGAAGTGAAGGAATCACCCAAGGGAGAGGAGGAAGAACTGCTTTCCCGAAAGGAGTCCTCCGAAAGCAGCGGGTTTGTGACAGAAGAATTGCCCAAGCCGCCGTCCGTTGGTGAATTTTCGGAGTGGTCACCGGAGGTGTTGGACGATTCTTCCTCGTTTATGGCGGATTCGTCGTATTATGATGATGAACCGAATCTTTCCCATTTGGATTCGCCGGTCCCTTATCCTTCTTATTGGCATGGTTTTGCCCCGATGTTCCCGGTTCCGGTGTTTCAAGATCCCTTTATGATAAGCAGCGGATGGCCTTTGCAACCTTGTTACCCGCCGCCCGTTCCGATGAATCATCCCGATGCCTTTGGCAACCGCATTGCCATGGAATACAGGGAATGGAAAGAAAGTTCTTCAAGTGTAGGATAAAGAATGAGGGAGAGCCGATGATTCAACCCCATCCACTTCATATCCAAAAGTTATTACATACACCAGTCCGGCGTATCAGTCCATATCGAAACAATTGGTGTATTGAGACCGATTTTATGTGGTGGATCGCAAAGCCTTTTGACGGCCTGAAAGCCAGTTGGCTGATACAAGTGGATCGCGAACTGAGAGAGCGCGGCTTTCAGTCGATGCTCCCGATGATTACCGATGGTGAAAGTTGGATTCTTACTCCGTTTATTCAGGGGAAAACTTGCAATTATAACAATGTCAGTGAAGTGATCCGGATGATTCATACTTTGGCGTTTTTTCATCAGGCGGGCCGATATCTGAAAACGCCGCCGCAATCAGGGGCGGCGTTTCTTTTGATTCACCGGTTGCAAAGGAGGTTGCAAAAATTTTATCAAATCCTCACACGAGCGGATCAAATCGAAGACCAACGGTTACGGGATCTTTTAACCGAAGCCGGAACGAATTTTTATTTGGACGGCATCAAAGCCTGGGAGCGGCTGGAGCAAATCCCCTTTCGGGAATGGGTGGAACATGAGCGAATGCAACACATGCTGGCCCATCGCGATCTGGCCAGCCATAATTGGATGATGGATCAAGCGGGAAGACTGTGGTTGATCGACTTTGAAACGGCGGATTATGATGCGCAAGTGGGGGATCTTTGGCAAATGACGATGCGAATCTTGGCTGCAAACCAATTTCCGGATCAAGGATTGGAGACGGTCCTTCAGGCATACCAGTCCGTTCGCCCTTTAAAGCCGGTGGAAAAAGAGATTTTGGCTTGCTTATTCTTGTTTCCAAATGAATTTTTTCGGGAAATGATCGGGTTGGTGGAAAGAAAAAGAGGATATGAAATCAAGGCTTCTTATCCATACCTCAAACAAATCGCGGCCAATAGAAAGAAATGGAAAAAACAAATTGCCCAATTCTTGTATTGGTAGTCTGATCGCGCTTATGTTATGATGTAGAGTGATTTTATCGAAGCCTTGTTCTTGCTTGAGGAGGCAAAAGAATGAGAGTAGGACTTGCACAAATCAGACCACGCTTGGGGCGAGTGGATTTAAATCTGGAATTGCACGAGGAAATGATCCATCGGGCCCGGGAGGAACAGGTGGATCTTCTTGTTTTTCCGGAACTCAGTCTGACAGGATACCAGTTGTTGGATCTGACATACGAAATGGCCAGAGATCCTTTTAGTCCTGAAATACAAGGGCTGATCCGATCCGCAGGCGATATGGATCTGGTGTTTGGATTCGTGGAGCACAGCCCTGAACATATCTTGTATAACTCTGCAATTTACGCGACGGCCGGAAATTTGCATTATTTGCATCGAAAAGTGTATTTGCCTACATACGGAATGTTTGATGAAGCGCGTTATTTTGGGAAAGGCGAATGGATTCGCAGCTTCCCGACCCGGTTTGGACAATTCGGCCTGTTGATTTGTGAAGACGTTTGGCACAGCTCGGCCCCTTATCTGTTGACTCAGGATGGGGCGCAGGTGATGATTGTGTTGTCCAATGCGCCGGTGCGGGATGTCACAAGCCCGGTGCCGGGTTCCAAAAAATCATGGGACTTGATGCTGAGAAACAACGCTGTTTGCCACGGAAGTTACATGATTTATTGCAATCGCGTGGGAACCGAGGACGGAGTCACTTTCTTCGGCGGTTCTCAAGTGGTGGATCCGTTCGGGGAAGTGGAAGCGCAAGCGGAACTGTTTACAGAGGATCTCATCATTGTTGATTTGGATCTGGACAAGATCCGGAAAGCCCGGTTCCAACTTCCTGTGTTGCGGGATGAAAATTTGGATTTGACCATTCGTGAATTAAATCGCATCAGGCAGAAGCGGACTGGAGGGGGAAGCTGATCATGCAGATGATTGATGAGATGTTGGAAAAAGCGCCTTTTTTGCGTTTGGATGAAGAAGTGGCGACCCGTCTCTTGACAACCGCTTTGCGTGAAGAAGTGAACAAGGCTGGATTCGATAAAGTCATTGTCGGCTTGTCGGGGGGAATCGACTCTGCTTTGTCCTTGTATTTGTGTGTCAAAGCTTTCGGCGCGGAAAACGTGATCGCCGTGCGGATGCCGTATAAGACAAGCAGTCCGGCGAGTTTGGAAGATGCGCAACTGGCCATTGACGATACCGGTGTGGAAAGCTTGACCATTGATATCACCCCGCAGATTGATGCGTATTTTGAACGCATTCCGGATGCGACGCCTTTAAGGCGCGGCAACAAGATGGCCCGGGAGCGCATGTCCATTTTATATGACTTGTCCGCTCAATACGAAGCTCTGGTGATCGGCACAAGCAACCGGACGGAGTTGTTGCTGGGTTACGGCACCCAATACGGGGATTCGGCCTCGGCCGTCAACCCGCTCGGGGATTTGTACAAAACCCAAGTCCGTCAGCTGGCGGCTTATTTGGGCGTGCCGGAGCCGATCATCACCAAGCCGCCGAGTGCCGATTTATGGGAAGATCAAACCGATGAAGACGAACTCGGGTTTAACTATTTGGATGTTGACCGGCTCTTGTATTACATGATTGACCGGCAATATACCCTGGAACAGTTGCTTGCCCTCCAGTTTGATGATGCATTTATTCGTCAGGTGAGTCAACGGATCATCCGCAATCAGTATAAACGGACGATGCCGGTGATTATCAAATTGAGCGAACGGACGGTCGGCATCGATTTCCGTTATTTACGGGATTGGGGATCGTAATTTGCAAGGGGAGTGATGGACGATGGCAGGGCATTCCAAATGGAAAAACATTCAACATCGCAAAGGGCGTCAGGATGCACTGAAAGGGAAAATTTTTGCCAAACTGGCACGTGAGATCTATGTGGCCGCCCGAAACGGGGATAAAGATCCCGAAAACAACCACCAGTTGCGGATTGCAATCGCCAAAGCCAAAGCCAAAAACATGCCCAATGAAAACATCGAACGTGCGATTAAAAAAGCCGCAGGCGGCGGAACGGGCGAAAATTATGAAGCGATTACTTATGAAGGTTACGGTCCGGGCGGAACGGCCATCATGGTGGAAGCTTTGACGGACAACCGGAACCGGACTGCGGCCGATTTACGCCATATCTTTTCCAAAAACGGCGGAAACTTGGGGGAGTCCGGTTGTGTTTCGTGGATGTTTGAACGGAAAGGATTGCTGGTGATTGACCGGGATCATACCGATCTGGATGAAGAGGAACTGATGCTGACCGTTTTGGAATGCGGTGCCGAGGATATAGAATCCACCGGGAAAAGCTATGAGGTGACCACAACACCGGAAGAGTTTGAAACGGTCAAAGAAGCGTTGGAGAAAGAAGGGTTCTCTTTTTCCACGGCGGAAGTCACCTTTGTTCCGTCCAACAAAACAGAAATTCACGGAGACATCATCAAAAACGTGATTTCGCTCATTGACGCGTTGGAAGATCATGATGATGTGCAAAATGTTTATGCCAATTTTGAAGTGGACGATGAGGAATTGGCCGAATACATCCAGGATTGAAGCCGTGTATATGCACACGGTCGCCTTTTGAGAAGACCATCTGCCATTGATGGTCTCTTTTTTGTGCCGGGGGACGGGCGCAAATGTTTTTGCCGGGGCGCAGGGAAGTACGGACTAATACATGGGCTGTTGGAGAAAAATAAAAAGAAACAAAGTTCATGTCGTGTGCTTCTCTTCCATAGAATATACTGTAAGCCATATTTGGAACAGGGGTTTTCAGGATGGGAAGGATTTATTGGAACTTTGTGCTTGAAAAGGCGATTCAAGAAGCTTTGAAGATACAAAGCGGTCAAGGGACCTGGGAAGAATGGGAAAGCAGATGGCCGAAAGACGTGAGGGAACAAGCCAAAAGGGAATTAAAAATTTTTGACATGTTGGGATGGAAGAAACGCTGACCTTTTCGGGAAGCGTTTTTTTATCGGGCTTTTTGCCGGAGGAATCCGTGGTGGAAATCTTTGGCCAATTTGGATGGAGACTTGTGATATAATTAGTCGTGGTTTAAGAATAAACGTTCGCTTTGTTCTGGGGAGGAACCACTGAGATGCGTATTATGGGCATAGATCCGGGGATCGCCATCGTGGGATACGGCATCCTTGACAAGCAGGGGGGTACCCGGCTGGTGGATGTCGATTACGGCAGTATCCAAACGCCGGCCGGGATGCCGGTCCCCGCGCGGTTAAAGGAAATTTATGATGCTTGTACATTGCTTTTTTCCAAATACCGGCCGGACGTCGTGGCCATTGAAAAATTGTATTTCAACCGGAATGTGACCACGGCATTTACCGTCGGACAAGCAAGGGGCGTGATGATGCTGGCTGCGGAAGAAGCCGGGATCCCGATCACGGAATACACCCCTTTGCAAGTGAAAATGGCTGTGGTGGGTTACGGGAAAGCAGACAAGAAGCAAGTGCAGGAAATGGTGAAATTGCTGCTTCATTTGCCGTCCGTGCCAAAACCGGACGATGTAGCGGATGCGCTGGCGATTGCCATCTGTGAAGCACATTCTTCCGGAACGGTGCAAAAATACAAAAAGTGGGGATTGAAGCGATGATCGACTTTGTGAAAGGGAAAGTTCATTATCTGGAAGAGGATTATGTGGCGGTGGAAACGGGCGGGATCGGTTACCAGGTTTATGTGACGAACCCGTATGCCTATGATCCGGAGGCGGAAGTATTTTTGTACACCCATTTTGTGGTGCGGGAAGATGCCCAATTGTTATACGGATTTGACACCAAACAAGAGCGGGATTTGTTCCGCCTGCTGTTGGAAGTCTCCGGCGTCGGACCGAAAGCGGCAATGGGTATGCTTTCCGGAATGAAACCGGATCAGTTGGTGCAGGCGATCCAAACGGAGGATGTCAAACAATTGACCCGTTTGCCGGGAGTGGGGAAAAAAACGGCCCAACGCCTGGTGTTGGATTTAAAAGACAAGTTGAAAAAAATGCATTTTCCGGATCTTGTGGCTGTATCCCCGGTGCCCCTGTCCGCGCCGGATGCGGGAGAAAGGGATGTGATTGAAGCATTGAAGGTCCTTGGCTATAATGAAGAAGAAGCAAAATGGGCTGTACAGGAAGCGTTGAAAGGATCGGAAGAAGAGTTGGACACCGAAACATGGATTAAACAGGCATTGAAGATCATGATGAACAGGTAGGAGGGTCGGACATGGAAGAGAGGATCATCTCTGCCAAGGCGAACCATGACGATGAGATGGTCGAATACAGTCTGCGCCCTCGGTATTTTCACGAATATATAGGGCAAAAGCAGGTAAAAGAGAATCTGAAAGTATACATAGAAGCGGCCAAGATGCGCGGCGAGTCATTGGATCACGTGCTGCTGTACGGTCCGCCGGGGCTCGGGAAAACCACGCTTTCCCAAATCATTGCCAATGAAATGGGCGTAAACATCCGGGTCACTTCCGGCCCGGCAATTGAACGTCCGGGGGACCTGGCGGCGATTTTAACCAATCTGGAACCCAATGACTTGTTGTTTATCGATGAGATTCATCGTCTGAATCGCTCGGTGGAAGAAGTGTTGTATCCGGCGATGGAGGATTTTGCTTTGGACATTATGATCGGGAAAGGACCCAGTGCCCGTTCGGTCAGGCTGGATCTTCCCCCGTTCACCCTGGTTGGGGCCACCACCCGGGCCGGCTCCCTGTCTTCGCCGTTGCGGGACCGGTTTGGGGTGATGAGCCGTTTGGAATTTTATTCGGTGGATGAGTTGGCTTTGATTGTGGAGCGGGCGGCCGATCTGTTAAATGTCCGGGTGGTTGGAAACGGAGCGAGAGAGATTGCTTCCCGGGCACGGGGAACGCCGCGGATAGCCAACCGGCTGTTAAAAAGGGTCCGGGATTTTGTCCAGGTTGAAGGAGACGGTTTGATAACGGAAGAAGCCGCCCGGGATGCATTGGATCGCATTCAAGTGGATAAAATGGGGTTAGACCATGTGGATCACCGGCTCTTGCTGACCATCATCGAAAAGTTCCGGGGCGGCCCCGTCGGCTTGGATACGCTGGCGGCCACGATCGGGGAAGAAGCGCACACGATTGAAGACGTATATGAACCGTATTTGATGCAAATCGGTTATTTGGAGCGCACCCCGAGGGGCCGGATGGTGACCAAACGATGTTACGAGCATTTTAACATGGAGTGGCCGAAATGAATCCTTTTGCAAAAACGTTGATTGTCATGGGATTGGTTCTCGTGGTGATCGGGCTTTTTTGGCAGGTGGGCGGGAAGTATTTGCAGTTGGGCAAACTTCCCGGGGACATTGTGATCGAAAAAGGAAACACGCGGTTTTATTTCCCGATTGTCACTTGCATTGTGATCAGCATTGTCTTATCGTTATTAAGCTATTTGTTTCGCCTGTTTCGATAGGAACGGGCTTTTTTCTTTGAGCTTGGATGGAAGAAGGAAGGGAACGACGAAATGGATGTATCCTTGTACGATTATCATTTGCCGAAAGAATTGATTGCACAAACTCCGGCCGAAAAGAGGGATGCCTCCCGGCTGATGGTGGTGGACCGGAAGACATCACAAATCCGCCACGCCAAGTTTACCAATATCCTCGACTATCTGAATCCCGGGGATGTGCTTGTCTTAAATGACAGCCGTGTCCGCCCGGCCCGGTTGATCGGTGTGAAAGAAGAAACCGGTGCAAAGATTGAGCTGCTCTTGTTAAATCCGCTCGGAAATGACCGGTGGGAAGCGCTGGTCCGTCCGGCAAAAAGGGTCAAACAAGGGACCGTGATCCAATTCGGGGAAGGCCGGTTGAAAGCCGTCGCCCAAGAACAGACGGAAGTGGCGGGAGGAAGGGTGTTTCAGTTGCAGTATGAAGGGGGAGATCTTGAAAAGTTGTTTGAACAACTGGGGCAAATGCCTCTTCCCCCGTATATCCATGAACAGCTGGACGACCCGGAACGGTACCAGACCGTTTTTTCCAGAGTGGTCGGATCGGCTGCGGCCCCGACGGCAGGACTTCATTTCACGGAAGAGTTATTGGCCGCCATTCGTGAAAAAGGAGTCAAAGTGGTTTTCATCACGTTGCATGTGGGGCTGGGAACCTTTCGTCCCGTGACGGTCAAGCGGATTGAGGATCACCGGATGCATGCGGAATACTATGAGTTAAGCGAAGAAACGGCTCAAGAAATCAATGCAGCCAAAAAACGGGGGAACAAAGTGTTTGCCGTGGGGACCACCTGTGTGCGCACTTTGGAGACCGTGTACCGGAAATTAAACGGGGAAATCAAAAAAGATCAGGGTTGGACGGATATTTTCATTTATCCCGGGTTTCAGTTCGGTGTGGTCGACGGTCTCTTGACGAATTTCCATCTTCCCCAGTCCACTTTGCTGATGCTGGTGAGCGCTTTTGCTTCGCGCGAACTGATTTTGTCGGCTTACGAGGAAGCGGTCCGCAAGCAATATCGTTTCTTCAGTTTCGGGGACGCCATGCTGATCCTTTAAAAGAGTTTGCCGGAAAAAGGTTGTTCTCGTTCGTGGTGTTCTCTATAATGTTTAGAAGGAGTATGACATTTTTGTCAGAATGGTTAATTTAAGTAGGAGGAAACACCTTGGCTGTAAAATATGAACTCATTAAAACGTGCAAACAGTCCGGCGCCCGGTTGGGTCGCTTACATACACCACACGGAACCATCGATACTCCTATTTTTATGCCGGTGGGAACACAGGCAACCGTAAAGACGATGAGCCCGGAAGAACTCAAAGAAATGAATGCGCAAATTATTTTGAGCAATACCTACCATCTGTTTTTGCGTCCGGGGCATGATATTGTCCGGGAAGCAGGGGGATTGCACGCATTCATGAACTGGGATCGTCCGATCTTGACGGACAGCGGCGGGTTTCAGGTGTTCAGTCTGAGCAAGCTGCGCGACATCACAGAAGAAGGAGTGACGTTCCGTTCCCATATCAGCGGGGAAAAGCTGTTTATCGGGCCGGAGAAGGCCATGGAGATCCAAAACGCATTGGGAGCAGACATTATCATGGCGTTTGACGAATGTCCGCCATACCCCGCTGACCGTGAGTATGTCAAAGCTTCAACCGAACGTACATACCGGTGGTTGAAACGATGCATGAAAGCGCATCAGCGTCCGGCAGAGCAAGCCTTGTTTGGCATCGTCCAAGGCGGGATGTATCAGGATTTGCGGGAGGAAAGCGCCCGTCAGCTCGTGGATTTGGACTTGCCCGGTTATGCAGTGGGCGGGCTCAGTGTGGGTGAATCCAAGGAGCTGATGTATGAAGTGCTTGACTATACCACTCCTTTGTTGCCCGAGCACAAACCGCGCTATCTGATGGGGGTCGGATCACCCGATGCGCTCATTGAAGGATCCATCCGGGGGATCGACATGTTTGACTGTGTATTGCCGACAAGAATTGCCCGCAACGGGACGGCAATGACCAGCCAAGGGCGTGTTGTGGTGCGCAATGCCAAATATGCTCGTGACTTCACCGCACTGGATCCGGAATGTGATTGCTATACTTGCCGAAACTATACCAAAGCATATCTGCGGCATTTGATCAAAGCGGATGAAACCTTCGGCTTGCGTCTGATCACATACCACAATCTTTATTTTCTGCTTGAATTGATGAAACAGGTTCGCCTGGCGATCCTGGAAGACCGGCTGCTTGATTTCCGTGATGCATTTATGATGAAGTATTACGGAAGTTTGCATCCGGAAAAACCTTTTTGAAGGAGGACCAATTTATGGGACAATGGGGTACGTTGATACCGCTTATTCTGATGTTTGTCGTGTTTTATTTCCTGCTGATCCGCCCTCAGCAAAAACGGCAAAAAGAACGGATGGCCATGTTGAATGCTTTGAAAAAAGGGGACAAAGTGATCACCATCGGCGGGATTCACGGAACGATTGTGGATTTGACGGAAGACCGGGTGACGTTAAAAGTCAGTGACAATACCCGTTTGGTTTTTGAGCGCTCTTCGGTGAATTCGGTGGTAACCGATGAGGATGCATCCGCAGAGAAAGAAGAGAAGAAAAAAGAAGAGAAAAAAGAACAAGCCAAAGAGGAATCCAAATAAGGCCAAAAAGCTTCTGATCACAGGATCAGAAGCTTTTTTGGTTTTTCCGGGGATTTAATCCTGTTTGGTTTGCACCCCCATGATTCCGCCCAGTGCGCCACCGCCGAAGGAAAACAAGGAAAGCCAAAGCGGATGAATGGACGTCAGGCTGTCAAAAGCCAGAAAGGCAATGAGCAAGATGATCAGGGCATAGATGATTCCTTGAATCCCGCCAGCCATCCATCCGCGGTACTCCGATTTGCGCGCGGTGACAAATCCCCCGCTTAACAAGGCGGCGAAATTCAACGCATAGGCAATCATCGGGAGGCGGTGGGAGGACAAGGTGGAGTATTGCAGAAACAAAGTGACGATCAACGAGCCCAAAAGGACAATTCCCCAGATGACGCATTGCCCGATGAGCCAAGGAGACCGGACGCCTTTTTTGGCGGAGTCGAAAAAAGCTTCTTTCATTGCTTTTCCTCTCCTTTCTTGATTAATACATCCTTATGCCTGGTATTTTTTGAGCATTCATAAAGAGGCGGCATTTGGTCAAACTATGTTTTGAAAAGGAGGTGACCCGGGTTGATATGGACCATCATTTTACGCACGGTATTTATCTATTTTTTCTTGCTTGTGATCATGAGAATGATGGGAAAAAGGGAGATCGGCAAATTGTCGGTGTTTGATCTGATTGTTTCGTTCATGATTGCCGACCTTTCCGCGATGGCGATCGATTCGGAAAAGCCCATGTTTATCGGCATTATCTCCATATTGACCTTGGCGATCTTTCAAGTGTTTATTTCATATCTTTCTTTAAAAAGCAAAAAAATCAGAGAATGGGCGGACGGGAAGCCGGTGGTCATTGTCGAAAAGGGAAAAATCCTGGATGATCAGATGGCCAAAGCCCGCTATAACATGGATGATCTGATGGTTCAACTGCGGGAGAAAAACATTGCCGATGTGTCCGATGTGGAATTTGCGATTTTGGAAACCACCGGGAAGTTGAGTGTGTTTCCAAAAGAAAAAAAGACCTGCGAAGAAGGTGTACATAACTCCCTGCGACCGTTTCAAATGCCCGTTCCGCTCATCATTGACGGAAAGGTCCAGGATGAAGGATTGAGACAAATCGGGAAAACCCGTTTCTGGCTGAAAAACGAGATTCAAAAACAAGGGTACCGGGATTTCAAGGAAATTTTTTATGCTTCCGTGAACAGCAACGGAAAATTGTTCATCGACCGGAAAGATTCATAAAATCCTCACTTGGAAAGGATCCGGGCAACCCACTTTCCGATCAAAGGAATGCGCAAGACATCGTTTTTTTGGATGAGTGAAAAAAGAATCAAGCAGATCCCATAAGCCAACAGGGTGATGCCGGCTTGGGTGACGGTTTGGATCAGCATCGAATCCGAACCGCTGAAATTGCTGAAGCGGAAAACCACCGCGGCAATGAAAATGGTTAGAGCCAGTTTTGCCCATTCTTTTACTTTCAGGTGAAACGGAACCAGCTTGACGATGTCGATGAAATGCAACGTCGTGACGATCAAAATGCCGCAGTTGATGGCAAGCGCCACTCCGTCGATGCCAATTTCCGGCCGGGATGCGAGCAAAAGAATGAGAATGGTTTTGAAAATGGCCCCGATGATGGAGTTGCGCATGGGTGCTTGTGCTTTGTCCAATCCTTGCAAGACTGATGCGAACGGGCCTTGCAAAGCGTGAATCATGGTAAAAGGGGCCATGATCCGGATCAGCCGGGCGACATCCGGCTCGCGATACAACAGAATGGAAAGCGGTTCGGCCAACAGATACAAAATCAGGGCACAAGGCGCGGTGACAATAAAAGATAACCGGATCGCTTGTTGCAACCGGTGCTCGATCAGCCGGGCATTTTTTTTTGCGGCCGCTTCACTGACCGCCGGGACCAATGACACGGACAAGGCATAAGTGATGAAAGCGGGAAAAAAGGTTAACGGGACCGCCATCCCTTCCAATTGCCCGTATAAAGCGGTCGCTGTTGTCGTGGCAAATCCGGCCATGGCCAAACTTTGCGCCACGACAATCGGTTCGATGGCGTAAGAAAAAGAACCGACCATGCGGCTGGCTGTCACCGGAGCGGCCAAACGCAAAAGGTCGCGGAAAGTTTGCCGGAAAGGTTTCCAACCCGGTTTGAACAAGGATTTGTCCAGTTTCGGGCGGGTCGGATCTTTTTTGAAGGAACGGATCAAAAACATCATGCCGGCGAATTCTCCGACCACCATTCCGAGCATGGCTCCGGCCGCGGCATATTCCACGCCGAATTTCAATAAATAACCGGCGATGAGAAGGACGGTGAAGATGCGGACAAATTGTTCGACAATGGTTGAAATGGCATAAGGGCTCATATTCTGCCGCCCCTGAAAATAACCGCGAAATATGGATGATACGGCAATGATCGGAATGATCGGGGCGATTCCGAGCAAAGTGTAAATGGCCCGTTCATCCGTGAGGAGCATTTGTGCAATCCACGGGGCACTGATGAGAACGCCGCCGGTGACGATGGTGCTCGTTATGATGACGATCAATATCGAAATCATGAGAATGGAACGAATTCTTCCTTCTTGCTGTTTTGCTTCCGCTTCGGAGACGAGTTTGGAGATGGCCACCGGCAGTCCGGCGGTGGTGATCACGATGGTGAAGGACAAGATCGGAAACGCCATTTGAAACAGTCCCATTCCCTCATCGCCGATGATTCTGGACAGGGCAATCCGATAGATAAATCCGAGAATTTTGGTGATAAACCCGGCGCTGACCAAAACAAAAGTGCCGTATAAAAATCCTTTGCGCACTACCACGCCCCTCCTTCGCTGATTCCTATTTAAACGTATGAGTTGCTGGGACAACTCATGACAAAAATGTTTAACAGCAAAATTTTTCAACAGGGCTTGCATGAATGCCCGCAGAGTTGTTAACTAAAATAAGTAGGATTTTTGGGAAACCTTTCAGAATAATACCTTTAAAACGGGAAGTGAATGAGAAGTGAGAAAGAAACATGGTTCTTTGAAACCGGTGGGAAGCCATCAGAAGGATTCGGTCGAACTGATGCCTGAGCATGAGCTGATGCAATGCATTGAAGAGTTGTGTAACAGCAAAGCCAGGGAATTTCGGATGTATGGTTATGAAAATGTGACAGGAGAGCAGGTTTGGGCCTGTGTCTCGGAAAATTACCGGAGGGGATGGCCCCGGCTGAACCGGCTGGTGAATGACATCATTTCATTGAAAGCAAACCGCTTTATGAATTGGTTGATGTTATCGGTATACAAGGATGATGATGACAAGAATGAAAAGAAATAAACGACAGCCACAATCCCGCTGTCGTCTTTTTTTGCAAAATTGACATGACTTTCGGATGCAGGGATAATTAAAATTACGGTGTTTTATACATAAAAGGAGGACAAGGAATGAGGGTGCGAAAAGTCAATATCGTCGTATTTATCCTCCTGGTGGTTGCAATTTTCGGCTTGGCGGCCACAACTACCGGTTATATATGGAAACATGTCACGTTGGGCCTGGATTTGCAAGGCGGATTTGAAGTGTTATATGAGGCGGAGCCCGGACAAAAAGTGAATACGGGGATTTTGAAAGACACTGCCGCGGCCTTAAACAGCCGGATCAATGTCCTGGGGGTGTCGGAACCGGATATCACCATTGAACCGCCCAATCGCATCCGGGTGCAACTGGCAGGAGTCAAAGACCAAAACAAAGCACGGGAATTGCTTGGAAAACAGGCCAAGCTCACCTTCCGCGATGCTTCGGGGAAAGTGTTGCTGGAGGGAAGCGACTTGAAGGAAAAAGGGGCAAAAGTCGATTATGACCAGATGGGACAGCCGGTTGTCACGTTGCAACTGAAAAATGCGGATAAATTTGCCAAGATCACCCGTGAGCATCTGGGACAACCGATTGCCATTTATTTGGACGAGCAACAGCTAAGCGCCCCTGTGGTCCAACAAGTGATCACCGGGGGAACGGCACAAATCACCGGCCAAAAGGATACGGAGGAAGCACAACAGCTGGCCGATTTGTTGAATGCCGGCGCCATTCCGTTGAAAATGAAGGAAATTCAAAGCCATTCCGTGGATGCCAGCCTCGGGGAAGACTCCTTGAGGGACAGTCTCATCGCAGGGGCTTATGCCGTGATCGCGATCTTTATTTTCATGATCGGCTTTTACCGGTTGCCGGGATTTGTGGCGGTCACGACCTTGGTGGCTTATTCGTATTTGTTGCTGTTGACTTTCATGGTGATGGACGTGACCTTAACCCTGCCGGGAATTGCCGCGTTTATTCTGGGGATCGGAATGGCGGTGGATGCCAATATCATTATGAATGAACGGATTCGTGAGGAGATGCGGGTTGGCAAAAGCATGAAAGCAGCCGTCCGTGCCGGTTCCAAACGTTCTTTCCTGACCATTTTCGATGCGAACATTACCACCATCATCGCCGGAGCGGTGTTGTTTATCTTCGGAAGTGCCGGTGTCAAAGGATTCTCGGTGACGCTGATTGCCGGGATTCTCGTCAGCTTTGTGACAGCGGTGGCACTATCCCGGATCATGATGAATTTGCTGGTCCGGTCCAACTTGCTGAAAAGCCCGGTTTGGTTCAGGGTGAGAGAGGATGAGATCAGTGATCTATAAGTTTGATATTGTGAAGCATCGAAAAAAGATTTTTATCCTGACGCTGTTGATTGTGGCGGTTTCCATCATCTCGCTGTCCGTTCAGGGACTCAACCTGGGAGTCGATTTTGTGAGCGGAACCCGGCTGGACATTCATGTGAAGCCGAATGTGGATCTGGAAAAAGCACGGACCGTTTTGACCGGACTCGGGTATCACGATCCGGATGTCCGCACGGGCGGATCGGAAAATGAGTTTGTCTTTTTTCGGGTCAGCCATAGCATGGAACGGAACCAGATCAATCAGATTGAGGCGGCTTTTGAAAAAGCTTTTCAAACCGACGTGAATATCCAGGCCCAGACCGTGAGCCCGGTGGTCGGTCGGGAAACGGCCATGAATGCCATCAAAGCGGTTCTCATCGCCTCCGTTTTCATCATGATTTATGTGGCGATCCGTTTTGAATACCGGTTTGCTGTTTCGGCCGTATTGGCTTTGCTGTATGATGTCCTGTTTGTGGTCGGAGCCTTTTCCCTCTTTCAGATCGAAGTGGATTTGGTTTTCATCGCCGCGGTGCTGACCATTGTGGGATATTCGATCAATGATACGATTGTGATATTTGACCGGATCCGTGAAAACATGAAACAGGAGAATCCTGCCAAATGGGATGACTTGGCGGCGGTTGTGAATAACAGCATCATGCAAACGCTGGTCCGTTCGATCAACACCGTGTTAACAGTGGCGTTTGCCGCCCTTCTGTTGTGGTTGTTGGGCGGGGAAAGCATCCGGAATTTCTCGCTGGCCCTGCTCTTGGGATTGATTTCGGGCGCTTATTCTTCCATCTTTGTGGCCAGCCCGCTCTGGGTCACTTGGAAATGGAAATCGATGCAAAAAAAGCATCCTTCCAAAAAAGCCGTGACGGAATAAAAATACACCGGAGAAGCCATGGAAAGGACATGGCTTCTTTTTTTGGGCGTTTTTTCTGTCTTCTGCCTGTTTTTCTTTGTGCTATAATGGTTAGCGCAAAGAGTGAGGTGTTCGGTCATGTTGCATGCAAGAGCAAGGTGGGATGTGGAGCCGGTGGACGAGGATTTAAGCGAGGAGATGTCCAAAGAGCTGGACATTCATCCCATCATTTCAAAAATGCTGATTCGCCGGGGGGTCAAAGAAATCCCGGAGGCCCGCCGTTTTTTAAATCCTTCCCTTGCCGACCTGAATGATCCTTTCCTGTTGGATGGAATGGAAACCGCCGTGCAAAGGATCCGCCAGGCCATCAGGGACAAAGAGCCGATTCTGGTTTACGGGGATTATGATGTGGACGGCGTCAGCAGCACCTGTTTGATGCTGAAAACGCTCCGGCGGTTGGGGGCAACTGTGGATTACTATATCCCCCATCGTTTCCGGGAAGGATACGGGATCAATCAAGAGGCCTTAAAACTAGCCAAAGAGCGCGGGTTCCGCCTGATTCTTTCGGTGGACACGGGGATTGCCGCCGTCAAGGAGGCGGCTTATGCCAAAGAGTTGGGGTTGGATCTCATTATTACCGATCACCACGAACCCCAGGAAACGCTGCCGGATGCGTTGGCGGTGATCAATCCGAAGAAGCCGGGATGCCCGTACCCTTTTAAAATGCTTGCTGGGGTCGGTGTTGCTTTCAAACTGGCCACGGCCTTATTGCAAGAGGTGCCGGAAGCGTGGATGGACATCGCTGCGTTGGGAACCATTGCCGATCTGGTTCCGCTGGTGGAGGAAAATCGCATTTTGGCCTGCTACGGATTGAAGAAGATGAGCCAGACGGTGCATGTCGGATTGAAAGCGTTGATTCAGGCTTGCGATATTGATCATGACGTGTCGGCCAGTCATGTGGGATTCCTGCTCGGTCCCCGGATCAATGCATGCGGACGGTTGGACACGGCGGACACGGCGGTCCGTTTGCTGATGACGGAGGACCCGGAAGAAGCGGAAGCCCTTGCGGGAGAATTGGATATGCTCAACCGAAAGCGGCAACAATTGGTGGATGAGATGACCCTGGAAGCAGTGGAAGAGATTGAGAAGAATCCGGACAAGCACAAATATGTGATTGTCGTTGCCCGCCCGGGCTGGAATGTGGGTGTGGTCGGCATTGTCGCTTCCCGGTTGGTCGAAAAATATTACCGGCCGGTTGTGGTGTTGGGGATCGACGAAGAAAAACAAACGGCCAAGGGATCGGCGAGAAGCATTCAAGGATTTCATTTGTTTCAAGCGTTGTCAGAGTGTAAAGAATGGTTGCCCGAATTTGGCGGACACGAAATGGCTGCGGGAATGACGCTGGAAGCCCGAAACATTTCCAAACTGCATGAGCGGCTTTCGAGGTTGGCGAAAGAACGGATCCGCCCGGAAGATTACGTGCCGCTCAAATGGGCGGAAGGCGAATTGGATGCCGAGCAAATTGAGGAGGACCTGATTGAACAGCTGGAGATTCTGGCTCCGTTTGGGGTCGGGAACCCACAGCCGCTCTTTATTGTAAAAGAAATGCCTGTCGCGCGGATTCAGCGCATGGGAAGGGAACAAGAACATGTCAAATTGTATTTGAAGCGGAAAAACGGAATGTTAAGCGCGGTCGGTTTTCGCCTGGGGAATCAGGCCGATGGGCTCAGTCCCCACGGACGGATCCGTTTGCTCGGCGAGCTGGAGATGAATGAATGGAACGGCCACAGAGCCCCCCAAATCATTATCCGGGATATGGAGGTCCGTCATCTGCAAGTGTTTGATTTAAGAAGCAACCGGAAAGAATGGTCGCAGCTGGCCGGATTGAACCCGGAAGAAATATGTTTTATCTGTTCCAGCGGCTCCGCACTTTTTAAACAATTGTCCCAATCGACGAATCGAATCGTGGTGACATGGGAAGAGCTGATGGATAAAAAGCAACAGGAAAGCATGAAGCAAGCCAAACATTTGGTTTTGGCGGAATCGCCCCCGACATTGGAGGTGTTTCGCAACCGCTTGAAAGACGGACGGGAAGCGGAACGGATTTATGTCATGTTCGGGGATAAAGAGTTTGATCATTTGTTGCCGAAAACCCCGTCCCGTGAAGATTTTTCAAAGCTGTACCGGGTGATTGCAGGGAAAGGGAAGATCTCCCTGCGCAAATATTTGTCTTCGCTGATGCGGGTGACAGGATTGCAAAAACGTGTCATTTCTTTTATGATTCAAGTGTTTGAAGAATTAGGGTTTGTCAGCTTGGATCAGGAAGATTTGATCGTCCATGAAAACCCGGCCAAAAGGCCGCTGACGGAATCCAGAACATATCAACACCAAAGAGAACGGGAACGGGTTTTGGAGACACTGGTTTATTCAAGCTATAAAGATTTGTGCCGTTATTTGTTTGAAACGATTTCTTTTACACACATGGGAGGATATACAGATGGATTTCAAAGAAAAGATTCGAGTGATTCCAGACTTTCCGCAACCGGGGGTGCGGTTTAAAGATATCACCACGCTGTTGAAAGATGGAAAAGCTTACAAAGAAGCCATTGATCAAATTGCCCGCCAACTGGAAGGAAAAGAGATTGATCTCATTGTCGGGCCCGAGGCGAGGGGGTTTGTCATCGGCGCTCCTTTGGCGTATGCCTTGGGAGTGGGATTTGTACCGGTGCGCAAGTCTGGAAAGTTGCCGTATGAAACGGTGGAAACCACATACAGCTTGGAATACGGAAAAGATGCGTTGGCAATGCACAAAGATGCCATTGTTCCAGGACAAAAAGTATTGGTTGCCGATGATTTGCTGGCAACGGGCGGAACCATTTCCGCCACGTTGGAATTGATTCAGCAATTGGGCGGAGATCCGGTGGGAGCGGCCTTTTTTGTGGAACTGGGATATCTCGGCGGAAGAGATAAATTGAAAGGATTGGATATCATTTCATTGGTTCGCTATGATTGAAGCCGGCAGGTCCCCGGTTTGATCCGGCTGTTTTTGCATGGCCATTTCACGCACATGGCAGATTCGTCTGCATGTGCGTTTTTTTGTGCCTGTTTTGCAAGGGTTTATAAAAAAACAGAATAATGTATTATAACAAACTGTTGCATAACAGAATCTGTTATAATATAATATGTTCAAATACAACATTCGGATGGAGGGGTTTTCGTGGAGTCCCAACATGCTCCTGAACAACAAGAAGTCCGTTGCGAACAGTGCGGGGCCGTTTTGAAACAAGAAGAGGAATCCAGTCCGGAAGAACAGGTTCATTATTACTTGTTGAAATATTACGAATAAAACCAAAAAGCATTCCCTTTTGATAAAAAACCGGCGTTTTGCCGGCTTTTTTTATTTTTGTTGCTGGTTTTATTCTAAAAGAGTGGTATATTTGATGAGTACAGAAATTGTTCCGTGTATTTTTTTAAGATTTGGGGGTTGTCATCCATGGCTACTCTGCTATATATCACATCAAACCCGAAACAGGAATCGGAATCGGTGAGCTTGCAAATAGGCAGGGCGTTTTTAAATGCCTATGAGCTTTCCAACCCTTTTGATGAAATCATTAAATTGGACGTTTACCGGGATGAGATCCCGCTTTTGGATGTGGAAGTGTTTGATGCGTGGGCCAAAATGAAAGAGAGTGTTCCGCTTTCTTTGTCAGAAAGGAGAAAATTGGCCAGAATCAATGAATTGGCCGACCAGTTTGTCATGGCCGACAAATACGTGTTTGTCACACCGATGTGGAATTTCGGGGTGCCTCCCATGATGAAAGCTTATATTGACCTCATTTGCATGGCTGGAAAAACCTTTCGTTATACCGAAGAAGGATCCGTCGGCTTGTTGGTGGGAAAAAAAGCGGTACATATCCAGGCGCGAGGGGGGATTTATTCACACGGGGCGATGAAAGCGATGGAATATGGAGACAGTTATTTGCGCATGGTGCTCGGTTTTATGGGAATCTACGACGTAAAATCAATCATAGCGGAAGGCACGGCTGATCCGTCCCAATACCAGGAGATTATCAATCAGGCCAAGAAATTGGCAAAGCGAACGGCGGCGGAATTCGCCAAACCCGTGGGCAGAAGCATGGCCTGAGGAAGGAAATTTTTTTAAGTTGACTTGATTAATTATATATATTAAGCTTCTTACTAAAGGTTAGTTTATATAGAAACAGGAGGAACAGCAGTGGCTAAAATTTTATACATCACAGCTAATCCGAAACCGGAAAACGAAGCCTTCAGCTTGCGCTTGGGAAAAGCGTTCATGGAAAAAGTAAAAGAAATCAGTCCGGAAGATGAAATCATCGAATTGGATTTATACAAGGCTGATATTCCGTTTCTGGATGAAGATGTCTTTAACGGATGGGGAAAATTGGCGCAAAATCAAAGCCTGACCCCGGAAGAAGAACAAAAAGTCAACCGGCTTAATGAATTGGTTGATCAATTTGTGGATGCGGACAAGTATGTGTTTGTCACGCCGATGTGGAACTTGTCCTTCCCCCCGCGCTTGAAACTGTATATTGATGCCATTTGCATGGCCGGCAAAACATTCAAATATACGGAAAACGGTTCGGTTGGTCTCCTTGAAGGGAGAAAAGCCGTTCATTTACATGCGCGCGGCGGCGTTTATTCCGAAGGTCCCGCCCGGGAATTGGAGTTTGCGGATCGCTACCTCCGTGCGATTTTGGGCTTTATCGGAATCACTGATGTTCAGTCCGTTATTGCCGAAGGGATGGCAGCCAATCCGCAAGAAGCTGAGTCCATTTTTGCCAAAGCTTTGGAACAAGTGCCACAAGCAGCCGCCCGGTTTGTTGAATGAGACATTTGTTTTTGCGCCTTCAAAAGGCGCGTTTTTTTTATGGAACGGTTGTTTCGCTTGTGGCAGGAACTTCGATCTGATCGGCGGTGAAAGGTTTTGTCGGATTTGAAAGAAAAATCATGCAACAGGCGATGAAAACCAAAAATCCCAACGACAAACCGGAAATAATCAGATCTTTATTCACATTGAAAACCTGCCTTTAAAATGGTTTTTGTTTTATTTAGACTGATTTTACCCTGGCCGGGTTGCAGCAAAAATGAAAAAATTGTTGCGGTCCCTGTGTCGCTTGCGGAAGATGAATTATCAGAATCATCGATTTAGACAAAAAACTAAATATTTTGTTAAAATAGAAATTAGATCTGACTATTATGCAAATGAATGGGGAGGCGAGGCAATGCCCTTTTACCATCGTTTGGGACAATTGCCCCCAAAGCGGCATATTCAATTCCGCCAGCCTGACGGCAGTCTGTACCGGGAGCAGGTGATGGGGACCAAAGGATTTTCCGGAATCCAATCCATTTTGTATCATATTCATCCTCCGACACAGGTGAGGGAAGCCAAGTGGATCCGCCCGTGGTCGATTCCGGTGGAGGAAGAAGGTGCCCACCGGCACCGGCATTTTATCACTTTTCAAACCGAAGCGGGAAAAGACCCCGTGGATGGGCGCGTGTATTGGCTGGCCAATGAGGATGTGGCGATTGCCACGGTCCGGCCTGTGGAAGAGATGAATTATTTTTTTCGCAACAGTGACGGCGATGAAATCCTTTTTGTGCATGAAGGTGAAGGGGTGCTGGAGACGGTTTTCGGCGACCTTCCGTATTCCCCCGGGGATTATCTGGTCATTCCCGTCGGAACCACCTGGCGGCTGAACATGAAAGATCAAAACCAGCGCTTTTTGGTGATCGAATCAACCGGGGAAATCACCATCCCCCGCCGCTACCGCAATGAGTTTGGCCAATTGTTGGAACACAGTCCGTTTTGTGAAAGGGACATACGGGTGCCGGAGACATTGAATCCCCGGGTTGAAAAAGGGGAATTTGAAGTCCGGGTCAAGGTGCGCGGCGGGCTTCATGCCTATATTTATGACTTTCACCCGTTTGACGTGATCGGATGGGACGGCTATTTGTATCCATGGGCCTTCAGCATTCATGATTTTGAGCCGATCACCGGCTCCATCCATCAGCCGCCGCCGGTCCATCAAACGTTTGCCGGCACCAACTTTGTGGTTTGTTCCTTTGTCCCGCGCATGTATGATTATCATCCGCTGGCAATCCCGGCTCCTTATTATCACAGCAATGTCCACAGCGATGAGGTGCTGTATTATGTGAAAGGAAATTTCATGAGCCGGCGCGGCATCCATGAAGGTTCCCTGACGTTGCATCCTTGCGGTTTGCCTCACGGTCCGCATCCCAATAAAGCCGAGGAGAGCATCGGAAAAGAAAGAACGGAAGAGTTGGCGGTGATGATTGACACATTCCGGCCGCTGAAAGTGACCAAGGCAGCCTTGGGCATGGAAGACCGGCAATATATGTACAGTTGGCTGCCGGAATCAAAAGGGGGAGTATGATGCAGCTGGATCCCGGGCGGTTGAGTCAAAAGGAAAATTATAAATGGTTGATCGGAACGGTGTTGCCCCGTCCCATTGCCTTTGTGACGTCCATCAGTGCTTCCGGGGTTGTGAATGCGGCCCCGTTCAGTTTTTTTAATGTGGTGGCCACCGAACCGCCGATGGTGGGGTTTGCCTGCATGCGCAAGCCGGACGGGGAAATGAAAGACACGGCAAAAAATATCATCGGCCAACGGGAGTTTGTTGTTCACACCGTGAGCGAAGAAAATGTGGCTTTGGTGAATGAAACCGCCGTTGACTTTCCGCCGGATCAAAGTGAAGCGGAAAAAGTCGGTCTTCATTTGCTCCCGTCGGCCGTGGTTCGCGTCCCCCGGATTCAAGAGGCGAAAATTCACATGGAGTGCAAATTGCACCGCCATGTTCCGATCGGAGGAAACGGCCGGCATCCCAATGCGGATTTTCTGATCGGGGAAGTGGTTAGGGTGCATCTGGATGAGGGGTTGTATGATCAAGGGAAAGTGGACACCGGTGCACTAAAACCGGTGGGGCGGATGGCCGGAAGGTCATACGTGAAAGGGGGAGAGATGTTTTCCATGCCCCGGCTTTCCTATGATGAGTGGCTGATAAAACATGAAAAAAGCCGGGGGAGTAACCCCGGCTGACGGCGAACGGATTCGGCCCGGATGGTTATGGTCCGGATTCACTGCTTGTGTTTGCGGGCCCGGTCCCGTTCGTTTTTCTTCAGTAACTTTTTGCGTAAGCGGAATGTTTTGGGGGTGATTTCCAAAAGTTCATCCTCTTTCATGATTTCAAGTGCATCGTCGATGGAAAGTTGGCGCGGCGTGTCCAGGCGGAGCGCTTCTTCCGCAGTGGCGCGCCGAATGCTGGTCAAATGTTTTTTCTTGCATACATTGACTTCCAGATCCGTTTCGCGGATATGTTGCCCCACAACCATGCCTTCATACACTTCCGTGCCGGGAGTGATGTAAAGCTGTCCGCGTTCCTGGGCGGCATGAAGGGCGTACGTGGTGGCCGTTCCCGATTCCCAGGCGATCAGGGAGCCGTGATCATATGCCTCGATGCCTCCGGCGTAAGGTTCATAGCCATGGAACATCGTATTGATCATCGCTTCCCCGTGCGTCGCCGTTAAAAGTTGCAACCGGAAGCCGAGCAATCCCCGTGAGGGGACTTTGTATGTGAATCGGATGTTTCCACTGTCCAACACCACCATATCCTGCAATTGTCCTTTTCGTTTTCCGAGCAATTCCACGACAGCTCCTTGTTGCTCCGAGCTGGTTTCAATTTCTACGATTTCATAAGGTTCCAGCTTGATTCCGTTCTCTTCTTTCAGGATCACTTCCGGCTTGCTCACCTGGAATTCATATCCTTCCCGGCGCATGTTTTCGATCAAAATGCTTAAATGCAGTTCACCTCTGCCGGATACCAGGAAGTGATCCGCCGAATCCGTCTCTTCAACACGCAATGCCACATCTTTTTCCGTTTCACGCATCAGGCGCTCACGGATTTTTCGCGATGTGAGAAATTCACCGTCTTGCCCGGCGAAGGGGCTGGTGTTGATCCCGATCATCATGCGCAAAGTGGGTTCTTCCACTTTGATGGGAGGAAGCGGTTCCGGATGTTCCGGATCGGTGATGGTGTCTCCGATTCCGACTTCACCAAGGCCGGTGATGGCAATGATGTCTCCGGCGCTGGCCCGTTGGACTTCCATGCGGTTCAAACCTTGGTGTGTGAAAACTTGTCCTGCTTTCACGGTGCGTTTTTCTCCGTTTTGCGGAAGCAAGGCAAGGGTTTGGTTCTTTTGAATCGTTCCCCGGTTTAAGCGGCCGATGACAATCTGCCCTTTGTAATCGTCATAATCCAGCAAAGTGGCTTGCATCTGTGCAGGACCGTCCGGATCGGCCGCAGGAGCCGGAAGTTGCTCGATGATGGTGTCCAAAAGCGGCTCCATGGTCGGTTTCAGCGCATCCGGAGCAAAACCGGAGGAGCCGGTCAGGCCGCTGGCGTACACAATGGGGAAATCACATTGTTCTTCCGTGGCCCCCAAGTCGATAAACAGGTCGAATGTCTGGTTGATCACTTCTTCCGGTCGGGCGCTTGGACGGTCGATTTTATTGACGACCACAATGGCTTTGTGTCCGCGTTCCAGTGCTTTTTTCAACACAAACTTCGTTTGCGGCATGGGCCCTTCGGTGGCATCCACAAGCAACAGGACGCCGTCGACCATATTCATCACCCGTTCCACTTCTCCGCCGAAGTCGGCGTGGCCGGGGGTGTCGACAATATTGATTTTGATGTCTTTATAATGAATGGCTGTATTTTTAGACAAGATGGTGATCCCGCGTTCCCGTTCCAAGTCGTTGGAGTCCATGACCCGTTCTTCGACTTGTTCGTTTTCCCGGAAGATATGGCTTTGTCTTAACATGGCATCCACAAGCGTTGTTTTTCCATGATCCACATGAGCAATGATCGCGATGTTTCGAATGTTTTCCGGTTTCATTCTGTTGTGGGGTCACACGGACCCCAACCCCCTTTTCCTTTAACTTGAAAAATATTTACAAACGAAATCGTATCACAGGATATGATTTCGCGCCAGCAGGATGATGGAGGGTGTGGAGAGGATTGGATCGGTATCAATACTTGAGATGGTTTTTTCAAAGGGAAAAAAAGAGCTATTTGTTGGGGATTATCGCACTGCTTTTGATTGCGCTGATACAATTATTCCCGCCTTATGCCGTGAAGGAAGTCGTGGACTTGATGGCAAGCCGCACACTGACCGCCCGGGATTTATGGTTTTGGACGGGGTTGTGCCTTCTGGCCGCGCTCATCCGGTATGTGCTCGGATATGTCTGGCGGATCGCGTTGTATGGAGCGGCAAACCGGCTGGGGAAATGGCTCCGGAATCAAATTTTTGTCCATTACACCCGGATGTCGCCGTCGTTTTTTCACCGGTGGCGAACCGGGGATTTGATGGCCCATGCCACCAATGATATTCAAGCCATTGTCGCAACCGCCGGGGACGGGGTTTTAACACTGGTTGATTCGTTGATCACCGGCGGACTGGTGGTCTTGACAATGTTTTTCTTTATTGATGAGTCGTTGACAGCAGTGGCGTTATTGCCGATGCCGGTGATCGCCTGGGTGACCCGGAAATTCGGGAAGATGATGAACCGCCGTTTCCGGAAGGCCCAGGAGGCCTTTTCGAGGATGAATGGCAAGGTGCAGGAAAATATTTCCGGTGTGCGGATGGTCAAAGCATTTGGCATGGAGGAAGCGGAGAAAGAAGCGTTCAGCCGGATCACCGGTGAAGTGGCGGACAAAAACATCGCGGTGGCGAGAGTGCATGCTTTGTTTGATCCGACCATCATGTTGTCCGCCGGTTTTTCCTTTTTGTTCAGTATATCTTACGGATCTTATCTGGTTGCCGGAGGAACCCTGACGATCGGCCAGCTCACGCAATTCACCATCTATCTGGGTCAATTGGTGTGGCCGATGCTGGCGTTCGGCTTTCTCATCAATCTGGTGGAGCGGGGAAGAGCTTCTTATGACCGTGTGATAAAGCTTTTGGAGGAAGAATCGGATGTAAAAGACGGACCGGATCCCGGGCGGGAGATTCCGGACGGAGACATCATCATCCGGGTAAACCGGTTCCATTATCCCGGACAAAAAATGCCGGCTTTAAAAGATATCCATCTATCCATCGGCCGCGGGGAAACGATCGGAATCACAGGGAAGACCGGGAGCGGGAAAACCACCCTCATCCGGTTGTTGCTGCGGGAATTTGATGTGACCGACGGGGAAATCCGGTTTGGATCCTTTCCTGTTGACCGGGTGTCACCGGCATCGCTGAGGAGAAAAATGGGTTATGTTCCGCAAGAACATATTTTGTTTACCGGATCGGTTTATGAAAATATTGCATTTGCCAAACCGGACGCAAAGCCGGAGGAAGTGGAAAAGGCAGCCAAAATCGCGTCCGTTCACCAGGATGTTTTAAACTTTCCCGATGGTTATGAAACGATTGTCGGCGAACGGGGCGTCGCTTTGTCAGGGGGGCAAAAACAACGGATTTCCTTGGCCCGGGCGCTCATCATCGATCCGGATGTCCTGATTTTGGATGACGCTTTGTCCGCCGTGGATGCACGGACGGAATACAACATCTTGAAACAGCTTGCTGAAAACCGCAAGAACAAAACCACGTTGATCATTGCCCATCGGATCAGTGCGATCGAATCGGCCGATTGGATTATCGTGTTGGATCAGGGGCAAATCGCCGAACAGGGAGATCATGCGTCTTTGATGAGAAAAAACGGTTGGTACCGTCACATGTATGAGCGGCAACAATTGGAATTGTGGTGAATGTGGGGAGGAATGAGTGGATTGTGGTGTTTCGACGCCTTTTGCGATATTTGAAACCTTACCAAAAGCGGTTTTGGCTGGCATTTGCGGCCTTGTTGGCCGGATCGGGCGCGGAAGTGACCGTGCCGCTATTGGTCAGCCATTATCTTAATGAATACCTGGTTCCCGGGCGATTTGACCTTGCCGTCTTAATTGTTTACGGATTGGGGATCCTTCTATTGCAAAGTGTTGCGGCGGCATTCGACTACTACCAGATGCTTTCTTTTCAAACCGTGGCGCAGTGGGTGGTAAGATCGTTGCGCAAGGATGTGTTTTCGCATGTCCAACGCTTGGGGCTCCGGTTTTATGATCAGGTGCCGGGCGGTTCCCTGGTTTCCCGGATCACCAATGACACGGAGGCTGTGAAAGATTTTTATGTGCACGTTTTGGCTTCTTTTTTGCAAAACACGGTGTTTATTCTTTTTGTTTTTGCCGGGATGTTTTGGCTTGATGTCACTTTGGCTTCTTGGTTGACCCTCGTGCTTCCCGTTATTTTTTGGTTGATGAAAAAATATCGCGATCTCAGTTCCCCGTCTTACCGGGAGTCGAGACATCAGCTGAGCCGGATGAATGCCAAATTGAATGATTCCATCGCAGGGATGAACATCATCCAGGCTTTTTTGCAAGAGCGGCGGTTTATCCGGGAATTTTCCCGAATCAATGAATTGCATTACCGGGCCGGAATGAGAAACATCCGCTTCTTTGCATTGATGTTGCGGCCGGCGACACAGTTTTTATCCGTCGCTGCAACGGTTGCGGTGTTGTTGTATTTCGGCTTTGTCTCCCGGGATGGAGCGGTTCAATTGGGGATCTTATACGGATTTCTGAATCTGATTGAAAGAATTTTCGAACCGGTCAATGAAATCATGATGCGTTTGTCCCCGTTGCAGCAATCGCTCACAGCAGCGGAAAGAGTTTTTGAACTGATGGATCAGAAAGAGTTTGCCCCGGGAAAAGAGGGGGATAGCTCCCCCGAAATCAAAAAAGGGCACATCCGGTTTGACCATGTTTCCTTCTCTTATGACGGAAAGACGGATGTGCTGAAAAATATCACTTTTGAAGTCAAACCCGGGCAAACCGTCGCGTTGGTGGGGCATACGGGAAGCGGAAAAAGTTCGATCATCCATTTGCTGATGCGTTTTTACCGGGTGAAAAGCGGAGAGATTTTTATTGACGGGGTGCCGCTTCGTTTTTATGACAACGGGGAATTGCGCCAAAAGATCGGTTTGGTGATGCAGGAGCCATTTTTGTTTGCGGGGGATGTGACCGGCAACATCCGCCTTCATCATCCGATGAGTGAAGAGCAAGTGAAAAAAGCCGCCCGGTTTGTCCAAGCGGATGACTTCATTGAAAAATTGCCCCGGGCTTGGGAAGAACCGGTTGTCGAGCGGGGCGCCACGTTGTCCGGCGGACAGCGGCAGTTGATCTCTTTTGCCCGGACCATGGCGATGGAACCGAAAATCCTGTTGCTGGATGAAGCCACCGCCCATGTGGATACAGAGACGGAAGAAGCGATTCAAACGGCGCTGAAAAAGATGCGCCGGGACCGGACGACACTGGTCATTGCGCACCGGTTGTCGACCGTCCAGGACGCGGATTTGATTTTGGTTTTACATCAGGGAGAAATTGTGGAGCGGGGAACGCATCAGGAATTAATGGCCCGGGAGGGGTTATACCGGAAAATGTACCGGTTGCAAAAGGGAGGATCCTCTTTTTTTTGGCCCCGGTAGGTCAGTGCACTTCTTTTTTCTCTTCCAGATCCCAAACCGGGATCTTTTTTACGTCATCGGGGTTGGATTCGGAATGAACCTGTGCTTTTTCAGCATTTTCGTCCACCATGTCAATCCAGACCGGTTCTCCTTGGTACAAGACCGTGATTTTTTCCGACGATTGCAAAATCTGTTTTGCGCGTTCGATTTCCATGTCCATCGCTCCTTTTCTTAAGGTTCTGCTTTTATCATGTTTGGAAAAATGAAAAACTATGCAAAAAGAAAATTGATGACGCGCGAAGGGATTTGGAAAAAAACCAAGAAATGTTAAAAGCGTTTGTAAAGAAAGAACGGATGGATAAGGGTGGAGCGTATGTTGATGTATCGTCCGAAGGAAAATCAATTGTATCTGCCTGAGGATATTGAACGGCGGAAAGCTTCCGGTACAAGAAATTTCAAAGATGTCCGGGATGATTTTGAAAAAGATTACGGACGGATTGTGCACAGTGCGGCGTTTCGCCGTCTCCAGTCCAAAACCCAGGTGTTTTGGCAAAGTGCCGGGGACTTTCACCGGACCCGTTTGACGCATTCCATGGAAGTTGCCCAAATCGCCAGGGGCATTGGCATTTATCTGAACAAGCATTCTCCTTTTTTTTCGGAAAATCAGGCGCTGGATATTTCATTGTTGGAAGCGGCGGCATTGGCTCACGATTTGGGGCATCCTCCCTTCGGCCATCGCGGGGAAGAAGCGTTGCATGAATGCATGTTGGACTATGGCGGGTTTGAAGGCAATGCGCAGACATTCCGGATTTTAACGAGGCTGGAAGGGGAAGCGCATGCCGGGGGATTAAATTTGACACGTGCGTTGCTTTTGTCCGTGATGAAATATCCCATCTTTCTGGATACCGCCATGAAGCGAAAACGGGGTGGGGATGATCCGTCTCTTCCGCCGAAAGCCAGCATGTTTCGCTGTGATCAGGAAGCGTTTGAATGGGTGGTGTCGTCCCTGAGCGAAGAAGAAAAGGCTTATCTGATGAAGACCCGAGATGCCGGCCGCCGCCTGACCGTTCATCAATCGCTGGAGTGTTCGATTATCGATTTGGCGGATGATATAGCTTACGGCACGCACGATGCAGAAGATGCCGTTCATTTGGGATTTATCCGGCTGGCCCATTTGAAAGATTTGTTGATGCCTTTCGGTGAAAACCCGGCTTATCAGGAGTTGCAAAAAGCTTGCATGATCCTGGACCGGACGGACCCGGAAGATCCCCAGTTGAAATACCGGCTGAAAAAAGTGTTTTCCGGATTGATTTCCACGCTGATTACCCATGTCAAAGTGAAAAAGAACGATCTGGATGTCCGGTCGCCGCGATTGAAATATTCGGTGATGTTGCCGGATGATTTGCGGGATTTATTGGACCGGCTGAAAGAATTGGTATCCGAGAAGGTGATTCTCTCCCAACGGGTTCAAACGATCGCATGGAAGGGGCAGCAAATCATCCGTTCTTTGTTTCAGGCATTGCTGTCGGAAGAACGTTTGTTGACCGAACATGACCGGATGCTGTTGAACCAGTCTTCCACGGAAGCAGAGCGGGCCCGCGTGATCTGTGATTATATTGCCGGAATGACGGATTCGTTTGCGATGAGGATGTATGGCCGTTTGTACGGGCTGAGTCGCAATTTTTTTGATTTTTGATCATCCGTCATTGCAGGATGGTGAAAATTGGTGATATAGTAGACGTGATTTTGTCTGGCTGACCAGGCTCTTCAACGGTTTCTGCAAGAAACAGGGGTGGTGACATGATCTTTAATGTGAAACCGTGTTCCCGTGAATGCAATCCATCCAATGAATTGGGAGAAATTTTGATCGGCATTGATGAAAGTGTCCGCCAGTTGAATGAAGTTTCGGAGTTGCACCGGAAAACCGCGCAAATACGCAAGGTTCAGCAGAAAGTGGAATGGATGTTGGACCGGGTCCAAAAAAGAGAATGGGAAGGCATTCATCCCCAATTGGAAGAGTTGGTGTATTACTTGGAACTGTGTTGTTTCAGCTGGCTGAACATGACGGGGGAATCTTTCCAAACATACTTGGAAGAAGTGAACCAGAGGTATCGCAAGTTGCTGTGGAGACTGATGATATTTCACCGGCAACAGAAGAGAAACGATGATTGACAGGAGAAATTTATGTTCTTTCGTTGTATAATCACTTCTTGACAAGGGGATCAATAGTAAGTAGCATAAAATTACTTTATCCGTTAAAAATAGATCGAAAAACTTGTGTTTTGATAGGAGAGACGCTCTGTGAAGTGGTTCAGACATGGTTTGGTTTATTTGCTGGGTTTGATGATCCTTGTGCAACTGACCGGATGCAGTGTGCAAACAGACGGGGACTTGCTGAGTCAGATTAAAGAGAGGGGAACTATCCGGATTGGAACGGAAGGGACTTATAAACCTTTTAGTTTTCATGATCCCAAAACCAATCAGCTGACCGGTTTTGATGTGGAAGTGGCACAGGAAGTGGCCAAGAGGCTCGGCGTGAAAGCGGAATTTGTGGAAATTCCGTGGGATGGGCTGTTGACCAGTTTGCAAACCGGAAAAATCGATATGGTGGCCAATCAAGTGGGGATTAAACCCGAGCGGCAGAAGAAGTTTGATTTCAGCAAGCCGTATACCATTTCTTATGCACAGCTTGTGGTACATCAGGATAATCAAACCATCCGCACGCTTGAAGACATCAAAGGAAAAAAAGCCGGGCAAACCCCGACAAGCAACTACGGCAAGATGGCAGAAGAGCATGGCGCTCAAATCGTCGCTTATGAAGATATGATGGGGGCGATGCAGGATGTGGCTGCCAAGCGCATCGATCTCTCCCTCAATGATAAATTGGCGATTGCGGAAATGTTGAAAAACAATGATTTGCCGTTGAAAGTCATCGACATCCAAAGTGACCGGGCCGAATCGGCATTTCCGGTGCAAAAAGGCAATGCCGAATTGGTAAAGGCTATCAACAAGGCTTTGGATGAGATGGAAAAAGACGGAACGCTGATAAAAATATCCAAAAAATGGTTTGGCACCGACGTGACCAAATAATGAAAAGAAAGCCCTTTCCTTACAAGGAAAGGGCTTTTTGTGAAGCAAAACGCTGTCCCGGCCAAAAAGGAAACCGGATCGTTAAAAAGAGTCGAATGAGGAAAAATTTAAATGGAAAAAGAAAAAACACGCGCATCAGGAATCATGCGGGACGGCTGGTTTCAGGGGGCGGGCAAGGGAGATGGGCAATGTTCGGATGAAAGCGGGGAAGGAGGGTTATTTTATAAATCTTTTCTGCCATCAAAAAAAACAATGAGAAAGAAAGTTAAGAATTATATGCTTTTCGTTCTTTGAATCCATTGGTTGATGACATTTGTTAGAATTGAAAATATGTGTTTCAGAATGACTGCATCACATGAAACACATATTAAGGATGAATGTTGGTTTCTGGTTGAAAGGATGGGAGTAGAATGACTTCAAATAGATCTGTCGGTTCTTTTTCTTTGGTGATTTTCGGAGCGACGGGTGATTTGGCGAAACGGAAATTGTTCCCGGCATTGTTCAGCTTATATAAAAGAGAACAGTTGCCGGAGGATTTTCAGGTGATCGGAATCGGCCGCTCGATCCGAAACGTCGGGGATTTTCACCAAGCCGTGAAAGATTCCGTCCATTCGTTTGGAAGAATTAAAGCCGAAAACGAAGAGGAATGGTCCCGGTTCATCCGGCACTTCCAATTTGTCACTTCCAGTGTCGACGATCCGGCCGGCTATCAACAAATGAAGACATTGATCGATGAAAAAGAAAAAGCTTGGCAAGGAGCAGGAAATGGGAATCGTCTGTTCTATCTTGCGATTGCTCCGGATTTATACGGAACGGTTTCCTCACATTTGAAAGAATCCGGATTGACCCGGACCAACGGCTGGAAACGAATCATCATCGAAAAACCGATCGGGCATGATTATGAATCGGCCAAGCAACTGAATGAACAGATCAAAAAAGCCTTTACCGAGGAAGAAATTTACCGGATTGACCATTACTTGGGCAAGGAAATGGTGCAAAACATCGAAGTGTTGCGGTTTGCCAATTCTTTGTTTGAACCGATCTGGAATCATCAATATATTGAATCCGTCCAAATCACGGCCAGTGAAACGGTGGGCGTTGAGCAGCGGGCCGGTTATTATGATCAGGCCGGGGCGTTGAGGGACATGGTGCAAAATCATATGCTGCAGATGTTGATGATGGTCTGCATGGAGCCGCCCAGCCGGTTGAAAACGGAAGCGATCCATGATGAGAAAATCAAAGTGTTGCGCTCGCTCAGACGTTATGATCAAGAGGAAGTGGGAAAATACTTTGTGCGGGCTCAATATCAGGAAGGAGTCATGGGGGAAAAACCGGTGCCTGCTTACCGGGAAGAAAAAGGCATCGATCCCCGTTCCATGACGGAAACATTTGTCGCGGCCAAACTTTTTGTGGATAATTTACGTTGGGCCGGTGTTCCTTTTTATATCCGGACCGGCAAGCGCATGACGGAAAAAGTGACGCAAATTGTGATTCAATTTAAGGAAATGCCCCGGATTTATTTCAACAAGCAAAATAATTTGCGGCCCAATCTGCTTGTCATCAGCATCCATCCCGAAGAAAGCGTCAAATTGGTGCTAAACGCCAAAGAAGCCGGATCCGACCATCAAATTGTGCCCGTTGCACTGGAATTCTGCCACAACTGTGAACAGCGTTCGCCGGAAGCATACGAATCATTGATTTATGATGCGATTGTCGGGGATCAGACCTTCTTTACGCATTGGGAAGAAGTGGCGCTGTCATGGAAGTTTATTGATCCGGTGCATCAAGCCTGGACGCAGGAACAAGATTCCCTCCATTTTTACAAAAGTGGAACCTGGGGTCCGCAAGCAGCGCATGATTTGTTGGCGGAAGAAGGACACCATTGGTGGCCGCCCATCCTTCAAAACGATCCTCAGGTGGTCACGGCCGGTGAATTGAAAACTACATAACAAGGGAGAGTGTGCCATGAAAATTTATGATGTTTCCATGCCGATTGTACCGGACATGCCTGTTTACAAAAACAAAGAAACGAAGAAGCCGTTGATCCAAGTCGTGCAGGATTTTGACACAGCCGCAGCCAGAGAATCCAAAATCACGATGGATGTGCATTGTGGTACCCATGTCGATTCGCCGCTTCACATGCTTCCGGACGGGGGAACGATGGAAACCATTCCCCTGGAACATCTGGTCGGAAAAGCGAGGGTGTTGGATTTTTCCGAGGTGGAAGGAGGCATCGGCAAAGAGGATCTTGAAGCCAAAGATATCCAACCCGGCGAGTTTTTGTTGCTGAAAACCAAAAACTCCGGGAAAGACGAATTTGATTTTGAATTTGTTTATTTAAAAGAAGACGGAGCCAAGTTTCTTGCAGAGAAGAAAGTAAGAGGCGTGGGGATTGATGCGCTCGGGATCGAACGCTCGCAACCGGGGCATCCCACTCACAAATCTTTGTTCCAAGCCGGTGTGATCATCATGGAAGGGTTGTGGTTGAAAGAAGTGCCGGAAGGAACTTATTTTATGGTGGCTCTGCCGATTAAATTGATGGAAACGGAAGCCGCTCCGGCGCGGGTGATCCTGATGGAAGGGATCCGGGCATAACGAAGGAAAAAGAGGCGACTTCGTGTCGCCTTTTTTGCTTTGACACGGAGTCAGGGTCTGATTATGATAGAATCATCCACCTTTAAATAAAAGTAAATTGATAGACTTAGAATATATTTACGATGGAGTGTCAAAAAATGGATGTGTTAACGCAAATTCGCTGGGAACAATTATTTGACCTTGAATTGGCGGTTGAAAGCGCGCCTTACATTTTGGAAGGGTTGGCGGCCACAATCTGGATGAGCTTGGTGTCCATGGCAATCGGGCTTTTGCTCGGCTTAATCACCGCCGTCGGCCGCATGTCCAAAAACTTTTTGTTTCAGTGGATTGCCCGCGCCTACATCTCCATTATCCGCGGGACGCCTTTGTTGGTGCAATTATTTATCTTGTACTTCGGGCTTCCGGTGATCGGCATCAAGCTAACGGCCACGCTGGCAGGGATCATTGGTTTGTCGCTCAATGTCGGGGGATACTCCGCGGAAACAATCCGGGGATCCATTCTCTCCATTCCCAAAGGGCAGTGGGAAGCCGCATCGTCCCTCAACATGACTTATTGGCAAACGATGCGCCGGGTGATTATTCCGCAGGCGGCCCGGGTGGCTCTCCCGTCTTTGGCGAACACCTTTTTAAGTTTGGTGAAGGATACTTCTTTGTTGGCGATGATCACGGTGAACGAAATGTTTTATCATGCCAAAATCGTCGGTGCCCGCGCTTTTGATTACATGACGGTGTACATTTTGGTCGCATTCTTTTATTGGGTGATTTGTACATTGCTGAACATTGTCCAGGAAAAACTGGAAAAACGGTATGGACGTTATGCGGCATAGAAAGGGGGAGCAGCTGTGATCGGGATCAAAGATCTTCATAAATCGTTTGGTGATGTGGAAGTATTGAAAGGGATTGAGTTGGAGGTCCGCCAGGGGGAAGTGGTTTGCATCATCGGTCCGAGCGGATCGGGAAAATCGACCCTGTTGCGTTGCTTGAATCTGCTGGAAACCCCCGACCGGGGACAATTGACCATTTCCAATGTCACACTGTCGTTCGGAGACCGGAAAATCGCGCCGGCGGAAATCCGGAAGTTGCGCGAAAAAACCGGGATGGTATTTCAGGGATTTCACTTGTTTCCGCATCGTACGGTGCTGGAGAATGTGATGGAAGGGCCGGTTGTGGTCAAAAAGGAATCAAAGCAAAAGGCACGGGAAAAAGCCGAACAATTGCTTGAAAAAGTGGGATTGTCCGACAAAAAGCATGTGTTTCCGAGCCAGCTTTCCGGAGGGCAACAACAGCGCGTGGCCATTGCCCGGGCGTTGGCGATGGAACCGGAGGTGCTGCTTTTTGATGAACCGACTTCGGCGCTGGATCCGGAGCTGGTCGGGGAAGTGCTGAAAACGATGAAAGAGCTGGCCCGGGAGCAGCAAACGATGCTGATTGTCACCCATGAGATGTCTTTTGCCCGTGACGTGGCGGACCAAATCATTTTTATGGATCACGGAAAAGTGATCGAATCGGGATCGCCGGATGAAATTTTTGTGAATCCCAAAGAGGAACGCACCCGTCAATTTCTGTCCAAATTACTGAATCCGTGACGTGGTTTCTTTTTTAAAGGAAAAGGGAATATAATAATTTTGTCATTTCATTATTCACCAAAATGGGGGATGGAGATGGACTGGAATCAAGCTTACGAAACCGGCGACTTTAAAAACTGGGATTTTGGAACAGCTTCATCGGAACTGGTTGCGTTATTTGCCGTCAAAGGGTTGCCACCAGAGGGAAAGCGTGGGGTGGACATCGGTTGCGGCGGCGGATGGGAATCGATTTTACTGGCGAAATGCGGATTTGATGTCACCGGGGTGGACTTTTCGTCCAATGCCATTCAACTGGCGAAAAAACGGGCGGAAGAAGCAAAGGTTAAAGTCGATTTCAAACAAGGAAACGCTTTGGCGCTTCCCGTTGAGGATGAATCGGTTGATTTTGCCAATGACCGGGGTTGCCTGCATGTGATTCCGGAAGAAGACCGGCCCCGGTACGTGAAAGAGATTCTGCGCGTTTTAAAACCGGGCGGACAATTGTTATTGCGGGGTTGCCGCGAATTGACCGATAAGCTGAAAGAAGCGGCCGGCGAAAGGGAAATTGCCATTAAACCGCTGGCCAAGGAAACGATTGAGTCGCTGTTTTCACCCGATCATTTCACTCTCGGCCCCATTCTTCCCTTGCGCCTGATGGGACAGACCAACGGGATCCCGGGGAATATCGTCTTGATCACCAAACGTTAAAAGTTACATAAGGCCAAACGGAAACAGGGTGTGTGCCGGGTTTAAGCCACACCCTGTTTTTTCATGATTCCATGTAAAACAGTCCGGCATTGACCACCTCCGCTTCGATGCGGGGATGGAATTGCCAAACCAATTCTTGTTCCCGGTTTTTCTTTTCCAGCCGGATTTCTTCGCCTTGGTTTTCCTCATCATCCGGATAAAAGGCATTTAATTGCTCCAGTTCCATGCGCAATCGTTCTTTTGCTTTGGTTGCCCATGTCTGGTCTTCTTCTTTCAATTGGTCTTCCAGATAGTATTCCAATTCGCCGACGGCTTCAGTCAAAGACATTCCCTGTGCAGGGAGATAGCGGTGGGGAGGCAGGCGGTTCAACCATTTTCGGTTTTTCAGACGGTCATAAAACGACTCGGCAATTTCCCCGTTTAACAAATTGATGCCAAGGGAACACAAGCGATCCTTTTTCTGGTCACAAACATAGGAAAGCTGATAATTGACCAACAGCCAGGGCGTGTAGGGCTTGGATGGCGAGTGGCTTGGTTGCCAGCCGGGATCTTCGTACAAACGGACAAATTTTCCGTGTTTTTGCGCGGATTGGAGCATTTTTTGGAAACGGGGGGACCCGTAATGCAGTATTTCCCCCCGGATGTCAGGAGGATGGTTTTTTGGATCGAAAATAAAGCAAAGTTGGACCGGTTTGGGCGGAATGTTCATTTTTTCAACGTACATCCAGTAGAAGGGACGGTTGAGCAAATCTTTATCGGCTTCGACCGATAATTGTGTGATCAGATAAGAAGGGCCCGATTCAATGACCGGGCATTGATAAAGCTTCAGGTATTTCTCTGTCCACTCTCTAACTTGGGCTGGATCCATAAAGCAACACATCCTCTTTTTCCTTCCGATCTTTCAGGACCGCTTTTTTCGTTTCAAAAAAGGCATCTCCCCATTTGCTCAGTTGCTTGCGGACTTCCCCGTCATCTTTCGCTTCCAGCCAAACCCGCATAATGTTTTGTTCCACGTCTTTTTCCCAATCCATTTTTTCCAAAATGACTTCCAGTTCGCCGATGACGGACCGGAAAAGATCGATTTTTTCATGCAGCAACCAGATGATATGCTCCTCAATGGTGTTTAAGGTGGCAAAATTATAAATATACACATCGCTTTTTTGCCCCAACCGGTGAATCCGGCCGATTCGTTGTTCCACCCGCATCGGGTTCCAGGGCATGTCATAGTTGATCATATGGCGGCAAAATTGGAGATTGATGCCTTCGCCGCCTGCCTCCGTCGCGACAAGAACCTGGGCCCTTTTTTGGAACAGCTCCATCATCCAGTCTTTTTTATTCCGGTTAAATCCGCCGCGAAAGGGGACGGCTTGAATCCCGGCATTGAGTAATTCCCGCATCAGCATTTCCTGGGTTGCGCGGTATTCCGTAAACAACACCACTTTTTCCGGGGACAGGCGGCGGATTAATTCGACGGCGGCTTTGGCTTTGGAAGAATATTTTATGCTTCTTAAAAGCGTGATCAGATTGGAAATCTCCGGCGAAATTTCGGATTGACCTTTTGCCTCTTTTTGCAGTAGTTTAAATAAAGTATGAAACACCGCGTCCCGGCTGCTGCAAATTTCTTTTTGCAAAACCAAAAGGGAAAGCGTGTTTTGCATGTCGGATGATTTGTGGTATCTTTGGCGTACAAAGTTTGTGATGCCGTCATACAGAGCCCGCTCGGCACCGGAAAGTTCGATAGAAATGGTTTGAACATGCCGTTTGGTCAACGGTAGTTGCTGATCGGAGCGGCGGTTTCGGATCAACACGCGTTGAATTTCCTCTTTCAGTTGGGCCTCATTTTTGGCTTTTCGTTTTCCTGCGACATAATCGCTGTTAAAATCGGACTGTTTTCCCAGGTGCCCCGGTTTTAAAAGGGTCACCAGGTTATATAATTCCTGTATCTCATTTTGAATAGGCGTTGCCGTCAGCAACAGACAATATTTTTTTTGCAACTGGTTAATAAATTGCCAGTTTTTCGTACGCCGGTTTTTCAGTTTGTGGGCTTCATCGATAATGACCAGATCATAATGCTTGTTCAACACATGTTCGCGGTGGGGGGTTCGTTTGGCGGTGTCGATGGAAGCGACTAAAAAGTCATATTTGTCCCACATCCAGACTTTCTTTTGGGCCATGACCGGGATGTCAAATTTTTGATTCAATTCCCGGGTCCATTGCAATACTAAAGATGAAGGCACCAAAACCAAAGCCCGCTTGACCAGTCCGCGGATCAGATATTCTTTGAAAATCAAACCGGCTTCAATGGTTTTTCCGAGTCCCACTTCATCCGCCAGGATGGCACGGCCGCGCATTTCGTTGATGACACGCCTTGCGACTTCAATTTGGTGCGGAAGCGGTTCAAACCCTTGAATTTGTTTCAAACATTGGATAGATTCAAAAGAAGGGATGATCTTTTTTTCGGCCGCTTCCACCGCCAATTGGAAGCGTTCCCATGTGGACCAGTTTTGGTCTGTTTCCGCTTGGGTCAGAAAGGATTGAAGCCATGTTCGGTCAAAACGAATCGGGGGTGAATGCATCCGTCGATCCACCTTTCTGATAGTCATGAATCCTGTTATAGTATGGTTCAAACGAAGTAAATGAATGCATGGGGAAATAAAAACGAACTTTTTTATATAATAACCTCGAAAATAATCGTGAATTATGGCAAAATGAGGGGTAGATAACCAAATATCGTTCGGCGGTTGAAGGCGGGAGGAGAGACCACATCCGTGGCGCCGAAGGAGCAAGCCTTGAAAGAAGGCGAATCTCTCAGGCAAAAGGAGGCCCGCTGGACGCACCTCTGGAGAGTGCTGGTCTTTTGGATCACAGCCACCAAAGGGGCAACTTTGCGTTCATTTCGCAAAGCAACTCTCAGGTCATAAGGACAGAGTGTTTTTCCCGTGACAGGGGACATTCTGTCTTTTTTTCATGACCCATGAAGTAAGGAGGAACCAGACATGAGTGAGCTGAAAAAAACTCCGTTGTATGAAGTTTACAAAGATGACGCCAAAATGGTTGCTTTTGGCGGTTGGGAAATGCCTGTCCAGTTTTCCGGCATCAAACAGGAGCACGAAGCGGTCCGAACCAAAGCCGGATTGTTTGATGTTTCCCACATGGGAGAAATCATGGTCAGCGGGCCGGGTGCTTTGGATCTGCTGCAAAAGCTGACCACCAATGATGTTTCCAAGCTGAAACCGGGAGCCGCGCAATATACCATCATGTGCAAAGAGGATGGCGGAACCATCGACGACCTGTTGATTTACCGGACAGGAGAAGAAACATTCATGCTGGTGGTGAATGCTTCAAATATCGATAAAGATTACGACTGGATCAAACAACATGCTTCCGGACAAGTGGTTGTGGAAGACATTTCCGAGAAAGTGGCGCTTCTTGCTTTGCAGGGGCCGCTGGCGGAACAGGTATTGCAACGCTTGACGGAAACGGATTTATCATCGATTTCATTTTTCAAATTCCAACAGGAAACCGAGATTGCCGGAGTCAAAGGATGTCTGGTTTCACGAACCGGTTACACCGGGGAAGACGGGTTTGAAATCTATTTTTCCGCTGAGGACGCTCCCGGGTTGTGGAAGGCGATTCTGGAGGAAGGAAAGCCGGAAGGTGTTTTGCCTTGCGGATTGGGAGCACGGGACACCTTACGCTTTGAGGCCAAACTCCCGTTATACGGACAAGAACTGTCCGAAACGATTACCCCGGTCGAAGCAGGGTTGGGCTTTGCCGTCAAACCGGATAAAGGGGAGTTCATCGGGCGGGACGTCTTGGCTTTGCAAAAGAAAGAAGGCGCTCCCCGCAAACTGGTCGGACTGGAAATGGCGGAGCGGGGAATTCCGCGCACCGGCTACCCTGTTTACCGGGGGGAAGAAAAAATCGGGGAAGTCACCACGGGAACACAGTCCCCCACGTTAAAAAAGAATATCGGGTTGGCATTGATCCGTTCAGAATATGCCAAAACCGGTGAAGAAGTGGAAGTGCAAATCCGCAAGAAAAAATTGAAAGCGAAAATCGTCAAAACCCCTTTTTATCAGCGCGAGAAGTAAAAGAGAAAGGCGGAGGTCGGATATGACAAAGTTTCGTTATTTGCCGATGACGGATCAGGATCGGAAAGAAATGTTGAAAACCATTGGAGTCGGATCGGTTGAGGAGTTGTTTGCAGAGATTCCCGAAGAAGTGCGCTTTCAAGGCGAATTAAACCTTCCCCAAGCGATGAGTGAGCCGGCTTTGGTGAGGCATATGGCCCGTCTGGCCGGAAAAAATGCTTCGTTGGACCAATATGTTTCTTTTTTGGGAGCCGGCGTGTATGAACACCATATTCCCAGTGTAGTGAATCATGTCATCTCGCGGTCGGAATTTTATACCGCTTATACCCCTTACCAGCCGGAAATCAGCCAAGGGGAACTGCAAGCCATTTTTGAATTCCAAACCATGATTTGTGAACTGACCGGCATGGAAGCGGCCAACTCATCCATGTATGACGGATTTACCGCCTTGGCGGAAGCAGCCAGTGTGGCGGCAGGGGCCTCCCGTCAGAAAAAAATGATCGTTTCTGAAACCATCCATCCGGAGGCCGTCCAGATTCTTCAAACCAATGCCAAAGGATTCGGATGGGAGATTGTCATGGTGCCGGCCAAAGACGGAGTGACCGACATCGAAGCGCTGCGGCAGCTGGCGGATGAAAAAACGGCGGCTGTCCTTGTCCAATCCCCGAATTTCCTTGGGAACATTGAAGACTTAAAGGGGATTGAAGAAATTGCCCATGCGCATAAAGGCTTGTTGATTGTCAGCACCAATCCGTTGTCTCTCGGCATTTTGAAACCGCCCGGCCAATATAAAGCGGACATTGTTGTCGGGGATGCACAACCTTTGGGAATCCCGGCTTCTTTCGGAGGCCCCCACTGCGGGTTTTTTGCGACGACAAAAAAGTTGATGCGCAAGATTCCGGGACGGATTGTGGGGCAAACCGTGGATGAAGACGGGGTGCGCGGATTTGTTCTCACTTTGCAGGCCAGGGAACAACACATCCGCCGCGACAAAGCGACATCCAATATCTGTTCCAATCAGGCACTGATGGCCCTGGCCGCCAGCGTTTACATGTCGGCATTGGGGAAAAAAGGCATGCAGGAAGTGGCCTGGTTAAACACCAAAAAAGCCCATTACGCGCAAAAACGCCTGTCACAGGTTCCGGGGGTTCGACCGGTTTATCAGCAACCGTTCTTCAATGAATTTGTGATTGAACTCAGCCGCCCGGCCGCAGAAGTCAATCAAGCCCTCCTCCGCCACGGAATGATCGGCGGATATGATCTTGGAAAGTTGAACCCGGCTTGGGAGAAACAGATGCTGATGGCAGTGACCGAAGTGCGGACCAAAGAAGAAATCGACCAGTTGGCAGAAAGATTGGAGGAAATCTTATGAAGAACAAAGAGAAAGCCTTGATTTTTGAAATGAGCCGCCCGGGGCGTGTGGCATACAGTTTGCCGGAGTCGGATGTGCCCGACGTGGATGATCTGCCAGCAGAGTTGCTTCGGGAAGAACCGGCGGAACTCCCGGAAGTGTCCGAACTGGATTTGATGCGTCACTATACGGAATTGTCCAGACGCAACCACGGTGTGGACAACGGCTTTTATCCCTTGGGATCGTGCACCATGAAATACAATCCGAAAGTGCATGAGGACGTGGCCCGTTATCCCGGATTTGCCCAAATCCATCCTTATCAGCCGGAAGAAACGGTTCAAGGCGCTTTGCAACTTCTGTATGAATTGCAAAACGACCTGGCCGAAATTACCGGAATGGATGCCGTGACGTTGCAATCAGCCGCCGGAGCGCAAGGGGAATGGACCGGCTTGATGTTGATTCGTGCTTACCATGAATCGCGCGGGGAAAGCGGGCGAAACAAAGTGATTGTTCCGGATTCGGCACACGGAACCAACCCGGCCAGTGCCTCCGTCGCCGGATTTCAAACCATCACCATCCCTTCCAACGAAAAAGGCCTGGTGGATGTGGAAGAACTGAAAAAAGTTTTGGGGGAAGATACAGCAGCCCTGATGCTGACCAACCCCAACACCTTGGGCTTGTTTGAAGAACAAATTCTGGAAATTGCCGACCTGGTTCATGAAGCGGGCGGGTTGCTGTATTATGACGGGGCCAATGCCAATGCGATTTTGGGGATTGCCCGTCCCGGAGATATGGGATTTGACGTGGTGCACTTAAACTTGCACAAAACGTTTACAACCCCGCATGGAGGTGGCGGCCCGGGAGCCGGACCGGTCGGGGTGCGAAAGGAATTGACGCCGTTTTTGCCCACCCCGGTCGTGAAAAAGGATGATGAGGGAAATTATTATCTCGATGAAAATATTCCCGGCTCCATCGGCCGCATCAAAGGGTTTTACGGAAACTTCGGGATTTTGGTCCGTGCATATGCCTATATCCGGACGATGGGGCCTGCCGGTTTGCGCCGGGTGTCAGAAGATGCCGTATTAAATGCCAATTATCTGATGCGTCGGCTCGAGCCTTATTTCGACCTGCCGTATCCGCAACATTGCAAACATGAATTTGTCTTGTCCGGCAAAAAACAGAAGAAATTGGGGGTACGGACCCTGGATATGGCCAAACGATTGCTGGATTTCGGCATGCATCCGCCGACGATTTATTTCCCGCTGATCGTGGATGAGTGCCTGATGATTGAACCGACCGAAACAGAAAGCAAAGAAACCTTGGATGCCTTTGTGGAGGCCATGATTCAAATTGCCAAAGAAGCGGAAGAAAATCCGGAGATCGTGCAGGAAGCCCCGCACCATACCGTATTGAAAAGATTGGATGAAGTGCAGGCGGCAAGAAAGCCGGTCGTGCGTTGGACGAAACCGGACCAATGAATAAAATGAAAGCACAAACGGGGGCGTGCCCTTCGTTTGTGCTTTTTTATTGGGAGCCTGATTTTCCAGAGTTTCCGCAATTTCACGTTTATTTGCCGCCAAAAGAGGTATATATATGTGAGGGAAGGTGAACGGGATGAATGGACCAGGACGTTTTTCACGGGTTCGCCGGTGACCGATGGACAAACCGGAACAAGGAAAATCAAATAACGTTTGGATGAAGGAATACTGGAGCGATGGTTGGATTACAAAGCGGAAAGTCTTAGGTGCAAGTGGCAATCAATCCTTGGGCGGATTTTGGCTGATGGCGGTTTTCTGATGAGAATCAAATTGGATAAACCAATGACTGAAGAGCCCTTTCCAATTGGAAAGGACTGTTTTTTTGACCGGGGTTTGCCGGTTTTAATTCTGTTGAAATGCGGACACATTAAGATTAACCGACTGCCAAAAGGAGGAATTGCCGGTTGGAAGAAAAAATGGAGCAAAGAAACCGATTGAGAAAAAAGTTAAAGATGAAACTGAAAAAAGACGACATTACCGTGGTGGATGCCAAGGAATCCAAGCGCGCGGTCATGGCCACTTCCGCCGGGAATGCGATGGAATGGTTTGACTTCGGGATTTATTCCTACCTGGCAGCCACCATCGGACAAGTGTTCTTTCCGGAGGCAAGCGGAGTCATGCAATTGGTCTATTCGTTTGCCACATTTGCCATCGCTTTTCTCGTGCGGCCCATCGGCGGGATCTTCTTCGGCATGTTGGGAGACCGGTTCGGAAGAAAGAATATTCTGTCGGTCACTTTGATTATCATGGCCGTTTCGACACTGAGTATCGGTTTGATTCCGGGTTATGCCTCCATCGGATCCACCGCAACGATTTTGTTGCTGTTGGCGCGTTTGGCCCAAGGCTTTTCCACCGGCGGAGAATATGCCAGCGCCATGACGTATATCGCCGAATCCACGCCGGATAAAAAAAGAGGGTTTATGTCCAGCGGTTTGGAAGTGGGAACCCTCGTCGGATATATTGCCGGGGCCGGATTGGTCACGGTGCTGACCTATCTTTTGGGTGAAGAGACCATGTTGGCGTGGGGATGGAGAATTCCGTTTTTGGTTGCCGCGCCGATCGGACTGATCGGTTTTTATCTCCGGAACAAGTTGGATGAAGCGCCGGTTTACGAGGCGATGGAAAGTGACAAACCGGAGGAAGAAAATGATGAACATGCATCCGTCAAAGACATCCTCCGGCTTCATTGGCGTCCGATTCTCATTGGGTTGTTTGTGGTATTCTCCTATAATGTCATCAATTATACGGTTTTATCCTACATGCCTTCGCATTTGACCGCCGTGCTTGGTTACGGGGAAGCCGAAGGGCTGCTGCTGATTGTGGTTGTGATGCTGATCATGATTCCGATCGTCTTGTTGATGGGATATGCCAGTGACCGGATCGGAGCCAAAAAAATCGTGCAGGGCGGTTTGGTCGGGTTGATCCTCTTATCCGTTCCGGCGTTTTTGCTCATCGGAAGCGGCAATGCCATCCTTGTGTTTGCCGGATTGATGCTGTTGGCGGTCTTTTCTTCCACATTTCAGGGAACCATGCTGTCGGTCTTGCCTTCTTTGTTTTTTACCAACGTACGCAACGGGGCATTGGCGATCACTTATAACATTTCGACCTCCTTGTTCGGAGGGACGACACCGCTTGTTGTTTCCTGGCTCATCAGTCAGACGAATAACCGGATGGTTCCGGCGTATTACCTGATTTTCGCATCGGTGGTGGGAATGCTGGTGGTCACCTGGTTCGTGAAGGAAACATCCGGAAAAGCGCTCCGGGGATCGTTGCCGGTTGTGGAAGAACGTCACGAAATCAAGGAAATTATGGAAAATCCTGAAGAAGCATTATGGTGGCAGGAAGAAGCCCGTCAAATCCATGAAAAGAAAGAAGAACTGACCGGACAACCATAACGTTTTCCTTGAATTCATCTTGTTCATTTTTCCGTTTGGAAAAGTTCCTTTCAGGGTAGTTCCCTTAAAAGGAACTTTTTTTATTATCGAGTATGGTTACACTGTTATTGAAAAGAAAATCATGTTCACGTATACTCAAAGCACATAGGCAACGAGTAAAGTGAGGATGGAAAAAGTGAGCGGATTGTTTCGTATAAAAAAAATATTGAATAACAATGTGGTCATAGCCGTTCACCCGGTCTTTGGAGAAACGGTTTTAATCGGGAAAGGCTTGGGATTCCATAAAAGAGCCGGCGCCGTTATCGATGAAAAAACAGTGGAGAAATGTTTTGTCTTATATGATCCGAAGGAACAAGAACAATACAAGCAATTGCTGAACCAAGTGGATGATCGGTTGGTGGAAGTGATGAATGAAGTGGTTCAGCATATTCAGGACCGGTTTCAATCCCCTTTGAATGAGCATATTCATGTCGCTTTAATGGACCACATTGCTTTTGCGATCAAGAGAACCGAGCAGGGGCTTTCTTTTCACAACCCTTTTCTGATCGAAACGCGAACGTTATATCAAAAAGAATATCAGGTTGCCGAAGAGATTGTCCGGTGGATCAACCTGCGGCTGGATGTGCATCTGCCGGAAGAAGAAATCGGTTTCATTGCCCTTCACATTCACAGCGCTTTGACGAGGCGGCATTTGGCGGAACTTCAGAAATATTCCAAATTAATCTTAAAATTGATTCGATTTGTCGAAAATACGCTGGGTCAAAAACTGGACAAGCAAAGTTTATCCTATATGCGTTTGGTCACACACTTGCGTTATGCCATTGAACGGACGGAAAAAGGGGAAAGTATTTCGGAACCCGAAGGGATGAATGAAATGTTGCGAACTCAGTATCCTTTGTGTTACAATATGGCTTGGAAACTAGCCAAAGTGATGGAAAAGGAACTGAACAAACCGGTGTATCCTGCAGAGATCAGTTATTTGACCTTACATCTGCAACAACTTTGGTCTGATAAAAAGTAAATATTCCTGTTTTTGTTCTTTTACCACGTGTTACTGATTCGATCAGGCATGAGTGGAAAAAGCTGCGAGAGCGGTTTGCACCTTGTGCAAGCGCTTTCTGTCTGCTTTTTTTGCTCATGCCTTTTTGCGTGAGAAAAGGGCAAAATAGGAGAAACAGAGGAGGTAATTTGCATGTTCAAAAATTTGTTTGGCGTCTTGCAACGAATCGGAAAAGCATTGATGCTGCCCGTTGCGATTTTGCCGGCTGCCGGATTGCTTTTGGCATTCGGGAATAAGCTGGACATCAGCATTTTGGAAAGTGCAGGAAACATCATTTTTCAAAACCTCGCATTGATTTTTGCCATCGGGGTGGCGATCGGTTTGTCCGGCGGGGAAGGGACAGCCGGATTGGCTGCCGTCGTCGGGTATTTGATCATGAACACCACCCTGGGGGAAATGGCAAAGTTAAATCAAGTGGAAACCGTCGATGTGCTGGGAATTCCCACTTTGCAGATGGGTGTGTTCGGAGGAATCATCATCGGGGCGGTTGCCGCCTATTTGTATAACCGTTTTCACGATATCGAACTGCCTTCGTTCCTCGGCTTTTTCGGAGGAAAACGTTTTGTTCCGATTGTAACGGCTGTTTCGGCGTTTTTGCTTGGATTGATCTTTTTCTTTGTATGGCCGCCGATTCAGGATCAAATCGATAACCTGTCCAAAATTGTGACAACCCAAAATACGGCGGTTGCGGCTTTCATCTTCGGTTTGATCGAGCGTTCCCTCATTCCGTTTGGATTGCATCATATTTTCTATTCACCGTTCTGGTTTGAGTTTGGACAATATGTCACTGATACGGGCCAAATAGTCAAAGGGGATTTGAACCGTTTCATGGTCGGAGACCCGACGGCCGGAACGTTCATGTCCGGGAAATTTCCGTTCATGATTTTTGGTTTGCCGGCGGCTGCGTTGGCGATTTACCACACGGCCCGCAAAGAAAAGAAAAAATTGGTTGGCGGGATCATGTTGTCGGCCGGTTTGACCTCATTTTTGACCGGGATTACCGAACCGATTGAGTTTTCGTTCTTGTTTGTGGCCCCGGTCCTTTATGCCATTCACTGTGTGTTTGCCGGTTTGTCCTTCATGATGATGGATATTTTGGGCGTTAAAGCCGGAATGACCTTCTCCGGCGGTGTGATCGACTTGATCATGTTCTGGGGGCAGGATACCAAGCCTTGGTTAATCATTCCGGTCGGGCTGGTCTTTGCGGTGATCTATTATTTCGGATTCCGCTTTACCATCCAGTTCTGGAACCTGAAAACACCGGGCCGGGAAGATGATGCGGAAAGCGACGATGCAACGGCTGCGTCGCCGACCGGGGAACTTGCGGCCAATGTCTTGGAAGCGTTGGGCGGAAAAGAAAACATTGCCAACTTGGATGCTTGCATTACCCGGCTCCGGATTTCGGTCCATGATGCCGGACAGGTGGACAAAGACCGCCTCAAAAAACTGGGAGCTTCCGGTGTCCTGGAGATGGGAAATCACTTCCAGATCATTTTCGGGCCGAAGTCAGATAACATCAAGGAACAAATGAAGCGCATCATGATGGGAAAAAGCCCGCAAGTAACGGAGAAAGACAAAGAAAAAGACACCAAAAAAGAAGAACCGGCGACGGTTCAACATGACCAAGAGGAAACGTTGGTTTCGCCCATGACCGGGAAACTTCTGCCGATTGAAAAAGTGCCGGATGAAGTGTTCTCGCAAAAAATGATGGGAGACGGATTTGCCGTCGAGCCGGCTGAAGGAGTGGTTGTTTCCCCCGTGGACGGTGAAATCATCAATCTTTTCCCGACCAAGCACGCCATCGGCATCCGCACTCCGAACGGTCGTGAAGTGCTGATTCATATCGGAATTGATACCGTGAAGTTGGAAGGAAAAGGATTTGAAAGCTTTGTACAGGAAGGCGATTCCGTCAAAGCAGGGCAAAAATTGCTGGAGTTTGACTTGGATTTTGTGAAGGAGAATGCGCCGTCGCTCATTTCTCCGATCGTATTTACCAACCTGGAAGAAGGGAAAACCGTTCAGATCGAAAAAGAAAATGTCACCCGGGGGGACAAAGAGATCATCTCCTTCAAGGGTTAAGGGAAGACAAAGCGCTGCATGCACATGCATGCGGCGCTTTGTTTATTGGCTGAACCACTTGTTTTTTGCCCGGATGGATATGAAATAATGGATCATGGAACATCTTTGAATGGGAGGGGTTTGGATGAAGGTATTGGTCACCGGCGGCACCGGTTTTGTGGGGAGAAACCTGGTGCATTATTTATGGGAACAAGGGTATGATGTCACCGTCCTGCACCGGGAAACATCCCGTTTGCATGATCTCCCGGTAAAGATTTCGCTTCGCACCGGGGATTTGACCCGTCCGGATACGATTGCCGGTTGTTGTGAAGGGATGGATTGGGTTTTTCATGTGGCGGGGGAAGTGACTTGGGGAAAAGCCGGAAAAAAGCACATGTTCCGGATCAATGTCAACGGGACGCAACATATAGCGGAAGAAGCGCTGAAAAGCGGGGTGAAAAAATTTATCCACACCAGCTCGGCGGCTGCAGTGGGACTGCCTTTCAATGAAATTGCCGATGAATCCTACCCGTTTAACGGGGACCGCCTGAAAGTCGGCTATTCCATGGCAAAAAAAGCAGGCGAAGAGGTCGTGCTGCAGTATGTCAAAAAAGGGCTTAATGCGACCATTGTTAACCCCACGGTCATCCTTGGCAGAAGGAATTATGCTTCCAATTTTGTCCGTTCCGTGTTGCAAGGGCGATTGTTTGTTGCACCGGAAGGCGGCATGAACGTTTGTGATGTGGATGATGTGGCAAAAGGCCACCTTATGGCGGCATTGCACGGCAAAAAGGGAGAGAGGTATCTCTTGGGGGGGACCAATCTGCCCTTGCGGGAGCTGTTTCAGAGGATCATCCGCTTGGCAGGAAGCAACCGGACGGTTTATCCGGTTCCGGCTCCGTTGGTGAAAGGTGTTTCGTGGCTGGGGGAAGGTTTATCCTGGCTGATCGGGAAGGAACCGCCTTTTGCTTGGGATTTGGCCAAATTGACCGGGAGAACGATTTATTATTCCTCGCAAAAAGCGGTTCGGGAGTTGGGTTATCATGCGACACCGCTGGATGAAACGCTGCAAAAGGTATTGGAATGGGAGAAGCGGCAACGGTCGCATGCAGATTTTGAATAAGTGTTGTATCATGAAAAGTAAACGGATTTGATGACAAAGGTGTGATGGAAATGACAACATGGCGATTTTTGCCTTACCAGGCATATTCCGCCGCGGAAAATATGGCGATTGATCAAGCGGTCATGGAGCTTGTCGCGGAGAAAAAGGTTCCCCCGACTTTGCGTTTTTACGGTTGGCAGGTTCCGACTTTGTCGATCGGTTACTTCCAAAAAGCCAAAAAAGAAGTCAACCTGTCTTACATAAAGGAAAAAAATCTGGGCTTTGTCCGGCGGATGACCGGGGGACGGGCGGTTCTCCATGACAAGGAGCTGACCTACAGCGTGATCGTGCCGGAAGAGGATCCGATCATGCCCAAAACCGTCAGCGAGTCCTACCGGGTCATCAGCCAGGGACTGTTGGAAGGATTTAAAGCGCTGGGGTTGAACGCTTATTTGTCCGATCCGCAAAAGACCAAAAAAGAACACATGTCGGCTGCTTGTTTTGATTCCCCGTCGGATTATGAACTGGTGATCGACGGAAAAAAAGTGGCCGGAAGTGCACAAACCCGGCAACACGGAGTGGTTCTCCAGCATGGTTCGATTTTGATGGATTTTGATGAAGATCTGTTGTTCTCCTTGCTGGTATTTCCTTCCGAACGGGTCCGGCAAAGGCTGAAAGAACAATTTTTGCAAAAAGCGGTGGCCATCAACCGGATTTTGTCCCATCCGGTTTCGTTGGATGAAGTTATCCAGGCTTTTTACGAAGGGTTCCAAAAAGGAATCGGCGTCAAATTGGAGCCGGGCGAATTGACACCGGAAGAAAAAGAGCGGGTCCAAGCCCGCATCCGCGAGCGCTATGATTCCGATGATTGGAACTTGCGCAGATAAGAGGGGATGTATGTTTTCGGCTTTCCAATCATTTCGGTTGGAAAGCTTTTTTGTTTGAATATGAAATTTTCATGAAATTTATGTTGCTATTTCTTCTTATTTCGATATATGAATTGATTTATTTTTTTGGACAGAGTATCATCATAATCGTAAGTTTTTTTCTGAATTTTCCTTTGAGATCAATTGGGACTGGTGAGATCATCCTGCTTGATTTTTCGAGTTCTTATGATAGCATATAGATTGCTGATTATAATTGCTCTAATCCATTTTTTGATCATAATAAACTTTTATAAGTTAGGGGAAAATGCTGTTGAAACAGGGAAGTCGATTAAATCGTCGTTATTACGAGAGATTTCAAGTGGAAGACGTGATTAATTTTTTTTCCGGACAACTTCTGCAAGCAAAATCCCCAGATGGTGCTCAGGTATTCCTGCAATCCATCAAAATCACCCGTCGACCTTTACCGTCCGGTTATCGCGAATCCTTTCGCCGTTTGCAGCATCCTAACTTGGCACCAATTCTGGATGTCATGGAAGAAAAGGATCAAATCATTTTGGTTCATCCGCCTTTTTCTGGGGATCCTTTGCCCTTGATCGTGAATAAAGAGCGGGCGATGGAGCCGGAAGTTGCCGTTCGCTTGGTGAACCGGTGCTTTAAAACATTGCTTGATTTATCCCGTTTGCCACTGCCGTTAAGCGCAACGCTGGATCCGAAAAACATTTTGCTCAACGGGCAAAAACCGCTGTTATTGTTCTATTACATGAAAGATCCGGAAAAGCCGAGATATGATGAGAAATGGCGTGAATTGTTGTTCTATTTGTTGACCGGCCAGTCGCCGATAGGCGGACACAAGTCGGCAGAAAAGATTTTAAACGAAAAGAAAATCCCGCAGAAGATTGCCAAATTGGCGTTGTTTGCCTTGAACCGGCAACGCAATTTTGAAGAAGTTGCCGAAAGCATCGAGAATTATCTTCAGCATCATGCGGATGAGGCCGGATTGTCCCGCTCAAGAAAAGAAAAGAGTAACCGGAAGAAAGTTTATGCAACCGTGACGGTGGCTGCGGCGGCATTGGTTCTGGTATCCTTGGCGGTGGCCCAATGGCAGCCGAAGGACAGCTATTCATCCGACAATCCTTTGGCCGGTTTGTTTGTGTCCAGCGGGGATAAAGCAAATCAGGCAAAAGGGGAAAATCAGCTGATCCAGTTCACAAAAGAAAAGGATCAGTATACCTTGTCCAAAAGCATCCAGGGCAACTCCGTTTTAAAAGGGGATTTCATCCTGAAAGAAACCAACACGTTTCTGGGATATCTGGAAGCAGAAGACAAGTCTTCCATTTACGGTTTGTATATTGATGAAAAAGGGGAAATCGGTCTGTTCCATCAGGTTGGCGGAGATAAAGTCACGACGATTGCAAAATCCGGCAATCAATATCGTATTTCCCCCAATAAGAAATACCATTTCGAGATCTATTATCTCTCCGGAAATCCTGTACATATCTCGCTTCAGGAAGAAGGGAAAAAAGAGAAATGGATCGCGGTCGGTATCACTCCGATGCGAGGGGAAATGAAGCTCAAATTCCGCGGTGATGAAGGGGCCCGGCTGAATGCGCCGAAAGTGGATGGCATCAGCGATAAATCATCCGCACTGCGCGACTGGTTGAACCATCAGCCTTGGATCATTGATTTCGGTCAGGCCATTTTGTCGGTGGATGAGCAAAACCGCAATTACCTGGATGTGTTTCCAAAATCCCAAGTCCGGTTGGATGCGGGAGCGGCTTCCGGCTTTTTGATCCAGCCTCCGCCAAATGAATCGTTTGCCATGGATATTCAATCCGTGGGGGATGAGCGGTTCCGTTTGGTATGGTCGGATAAAAAGGACCAAGTGGAGCTTTTTGATGTCAACGGGAATATGAAAAAAGTGGCCGAACAGCGGATGGACAATTATGATGGCAAAACACCCCTTCAGGTGGCCGTCACAACAACGCTGAATATTTTAAACATCCAGTTGACTCATGGTTCGAATGTCACCGAGCTCAATCATACGGCGGAAAACCCTGTATTGATCAAAGATGTCACGCTACGGAACACCGGATTTAAAATCATTGAGGCGAAAAAATAAAAATGATCCGAAAACAGCCAAGGAAGACCGGATTTGATGGGTCTTCCTTGGCTGTTTCTGGAGAAAGTGTGATTTTTCATCTTTTTTTCATTTGCGGAACCTCATGAGAAACCGGGCGGAAAGTGGGCGTTCAAGCTTCGGTTTTTGACGGGATCAGCCGTTTAAAAGCTTCTTGCAACCGTCGGGTGAGCGGACCGGGGCACCCGTCGCCGATGGTTTTTCCGTCCACTTCCACCACCGGGCAGATTTCCATGGTGGTGCTGGTGATAAAGATTTCATCGGCATCAAAAAGGGATTCTTTGCCAAATTTCTTTTCGCTGACAGGAATTTGCAATTGATCCGCTAATTGTAAAGTGATCTTTCGGGTGATTCCGTGTAAAATGAAATGGTCGGCCGGATGTGTGAGGAGCATGCCGTCTTTTACCATAAAGAGATTGGTGGAGCTTCCTTCCGTGACAATGCCGTCCCGGATGAAGATGGCTTCTTTGCAGTGCTTGTCATGAGCTTCTTGCTTGGCCAACACGGCTCCGAGAAGGTTTAAGCTTTTGACATCACACCAAAGCCAGCGGATGTCTTCCGCCGTGATGGCACGGATCCCTTCCGTTTGTTCTTTGACGGGGCGTTCGGCCGGTTGGGTGTATGCTATGAGAAGGGGGGCGCTGTTTTTCGGGAAAGCGTGGTTTCTCGGGGCGGTTCCCCGGCTGACTTGTAAATAAAGATTTCCTTGTGTAAAATCGTTTTGTTTGATTAATTGGTTTAACCGATCCTCCAGCTCGTCCAAGGAATAAGGGAGGTTTAATCTTATTTTTTTGGCACTTTTCTCCAGTCTTTCTAAATGTTCTTTCAAATAAAAAGGTTTTCCATCATAAACCCGGATCACTTCATAAATTCCGTCGCCGAATTGATAGGCACGGTCCTCAATGTCAATACGCACATCTTCGCGTTTTTTGAATTGATCATCATACAAAATCATCATGAGGTTTCATCCTTTCGCGTGTTATATGTATAGTTTGCAAGACAGGAAAAAAAAGAACAAGATATTTCACTATTTTTTTATTTGATGTCTTTTGATTTTCAATATATAGTAGTATTA